>JBLNGJ010000213.1:0-9582 GCA_050264675.1 Micromonosporaceae bacterium | reverse complement strand
ACATCCGCCGGTTCGGACTTCTCGAGGGTGGTGAGCCGTGATTCAGGCGCCGTACGCCATCACGTTGGCGGTGGGTTCCAGCCTGGCGAACAAGACCGGAGCCTGGCGCACGGAACGTCCGATCTACGTCGATCTCCTGCCGCCGTGCAATGACGCCTGCCCGGCCGGGGAGAATGTCCAGCGTTGGCTCTACCACGCCGAGGGGCGCGACTACGAAGCGGCCTGGCGGCAGATCATGCGGGATAACCCTTTCCCGGCGATCATGGGCCGGGTCTGCTATCACCCGTGCCAGACCGCGTGCAACCGGGCGACGCTGGACGAGGCGGTCGGCATCAACTCGGTGGAGCGCTTCCTGGGCGACGAGGCGCTGCGTCGGGGATGGACGGTGCCGGTCACGGCCGCACCGTCGGGTCGGCGGGTGCTCGTCGTGGGGGCCGGCCCGGCCGGCCTGGCCGCTGCGTACCACCTGAGGCTCCTCGGCCACGCGGTCACCGTCCGGGACGCCGGCGAGCAACCGGGAGGCATGATGCGCTACGGCATCCCGGCCTACCGCCTGCCGCGCGACGTGCTGGACCGAGAGATCGCCCGCATCGTCGAGATGGGCGTCGAGCTCCAGCTCGGCCGACCCGTCGACGATGTGGACGCCGCGCGGCGTGATGACGGTTTCGATGCCGTGTTTCTGGCCATCGGGGCTCAGCTGAGCAAGCGGACCTATGTCCCGGCCGGCGACTCAGCCCGCATCCTCGACGCGCTCGGTGTGCTGCGCGACGTGTCCGAGGGCGGTCGTCCGCGGTTGGGTCGCCGGGTGGTGGTCTACGGCGGCGGCAACACGGCGATGGACGTCGCGCGGACCGCGCGGCGCCTCGGCGCTACCGACGCGCTCGTGGTCTACCGGCGCACCCGCGCGAAGATGCCCGCCCAGGCGGTCGAGCTGGAGGAGGCGCTTGACGAGGATGTGCGGATCCGGTGGCTCTCCACGATCGCCTACGCCGGGGCGGGTGTGGTCCGGGTTGAGCGCATGGAGCTGGACGAGAATGGCCAGCCCCAGTCGACCGGCGAGTTCGAAGATCTGTCGGCCGATTCCGTGGTGCTCGCGATCGGCCAGGATGTCGACCGGTCCGTTGTGGACGATCTGGCCGGTGTCGCGTTCGCCGACGGCGCGATCTGCGTGGGCCCCGACCTGATGACCGGCCACCCGGGGATCTTCGCCGGCGGTGACGCGGTCGGCGTCGAGCGCACGGTCACGGCCGCGGTTGGTGACGGCAAGCGCGCCGCCTACCATATCGACGCCTGGTTGCGCGGCGCCGTCCACGAGCCGTCACCCCGCCCGCCGATCGCCGGGGCTGAGCGGCTGCACCCCTGGTATTACTCCGACGCGCCGGCCACGGTGCGGAGCCGCCTGGAGGCAGTGCGGAGGGTGTCCACTTTCGACGAGGTGGTCGAGGGCCTGGACGAGGCGACCGCCCTCTTCGAAGCCCGCCGCTGTCTGTCCTGCGGCAACTGCTTCGAGTGCGACAACTGCTTTGGCATGTGTCCGGACAACGCGGTAGTGAAACTCCCGGACGGCCGTTACCAGATCGACCTGGACTACTGCAAGGGCTGCGGCATCTGTGCGGCCGAATGTCCGTGCGGGGCAATCTCGATGGTGCCGGAGCAGACCTGACCGCAACTCACGCCGGCGCGCTCAGGCGTCGTCGCGGGCCTGTTCCGGCACCGCGAAGCCTCTGCTGGCCGGTGTCGCCAGCGCGTGCACGAAGCCGGCGATGGCGAGCAGCAGCAGGAGGCCGGCCGCGATGTAGGCGACGATGGCGGCCTGGGCCGCCTTGGTGCCGAACTCACTGAAACCGAACGACGTCAGCAACAGGCCGCGCAGCGTCTCACCCTTGAACAGTGTGTCGCGTTGCGCGGTCACCGTGGTGAGCTGCTTCTGCAGGTCGGCGAGGTTGGGCGCGTTGGTCTGCTGAGCCGCCGCGACCTGGGCGGCCAGCGCCATCTGCGGGGCGCCGAGTTCGGCGTAGGTCTTGCCGCCGGCCACCGCCTCCAGGTGCAGCCCGATGAAGTCGTTGGCGTAGCACTCGGCCTGCTTCCCGGTGGTGAGCTGCTGGCCGGCGTACTGGACCAGGCACGGCTTGGCCTTCTCCTCGGGTGTCAACGCATCGGCCGGCTTGAAGGTAATTTTCTGCGCGCTCAGCTGATCGGTGACGTAGTCGTTGGCGAAGCGGGCGTTGGCGCTGAGCACAAGTCCGGCCACGAGGAGGAGCCCGGCCAGCACGAGCCCGCCGATGCTGAACAGAATGTCAAGCGTCCTGCGCTTCATGAACTCACCCCGTGGTTGGTGTGCCCGTCATCACGTGAACCGGCAGAGCGCGCCGATGCCCTCGGCCGGCCCCACCCCATCCAGGACCCGGATCTCCGCATCGGTGAGCAGCGCCGCCCGAACGGCGACGTCGACGAGCCGGCCCTCGCGCAGGCCGTCCAGCCGGCCGCCGGTCTGGCTGGGATCGTCGATGCATAGGATATCGGGGCTGAACCAAGCGCGACGCGTATCGGCGAGATTAGCCACCACCAGGAGGGTCTCGACCCGGCCCGCGGCCAGCGCGGCCAGCGTCGCGGCGACGCCCTCGACTGTGCGGCCGCGCGGGCCGCCTTCGGCATCGAACTGCACCAGCAAACGGGACGTGACCTCATCGGCGTGCGCGGCGACCTGCTCGTCGACCGCGAGGAGTCGAGCCGGCGCCGAACCGTCGGGCTGGCGCCCGCCGGGCAAGTGGTGGCGGCAGAGGCCGTGGTTGGGCTGTTCGGGCAGTCGCTCCTCCAGCAGCTGCACCGCGCGCACATCGCCGGCGAGGAGCAGCAGGTCGGCCCGGGTGGCTTGTAGTGCCCGGTGGGTCGCCCCGGCCACGGCCGCGGCGTTGTGCCGCCACGAATCCTCGGCCCGGCGCTGGTATCTCGGCTGGGCCCAGCCGCCCGGGGCGTTGCGTTCGATCTCGTCGTCAGGGCCGACGACGGTCTCGGTGCGGCCGGTCAGCTCACCCGGCCCGACCGCGGTCACGTCGGCGCCGGTCCGGTCGGTGACCACCGTGACATGCGCCGGGCGCCGCTGCCACCAGGTCAGGAGCGGAAGCAGGCGCGGCGGCGCCGCGTGGTGGGCCTGGTCGAGCCCATCCCCACCCGGCATGTACTGCTCGAGTCGGATGCGACCGTCGGAGGCGAAGAGTGCCACGCCGGCGGGTGCGGCCGGCAGCGAGGCTAGGTGCCGACCGACAGCATCCACAGTGGAGGCGTCCGCGCCAGCCTCGCCGAGCTGGGCGGCGAGCGCCCGCCAGCGCAGGTTCAAGTCTTCGGCCGGATCGACGGTGGGCGTGTCGGGGCGCAGCCCCAGATAGATCGAGAGCATGGGCTGAAGTGGTTGTACGAGTTCACGCAAGGCCTTGCGGTTGGGCGCCATACCCTGATCCTCCGCTCATGGCGGTGCCTTCGCAGGGCCTAAGGGCCTCGGCGGCGGGGCACCTGTGCCCGACGCCTCCGCACGTGGCGGCGGCGCGGTCAGGTCGGGGCGCCGGGGAAGCGCGCCGGTGGCACGCCCGGTCCGGCGCCCAGTTTACCGGACGTGGATGCCCGGCACCCGGAACAGCCGCTGACCCGTTGCCGCGAGGCCACGCACCCGGGCCGGGGCTTTCGCCTCCCATCCACCGGGCCGCTCGGCTCTCGCCGGTCGGTCAATTGGCAGCGACCCTCGATGGGGGCCGTAACGATGCAACGATGGAAACGATGGAACGGGTAGACGGAGGTCGGCAATGAGGGTGCTCGTGACCGCGGCGTCCAAGCACGGCTCGACCGCCGAGATGGCGGAGGTGATCGCGCAGGTGCTCATGGAACACGGCGTGGACGCCACTGCAATGCCCGTCGCCGAGGTCACCGCGGTGACCGATTACGACGCGGTCGTGCTGGGCAGTGCGGTGTACGGCGGGCGGTGGTTCGCCGCCGGTAGGGACTTCGTGCAGCAGTGGACCGAGGCGCTGGCCGCCCGGCCGGTGTGGCTCTTCTCCAGCGGGCCGATCGGCGACCCACCCAGGCCCGACGAGGACCCGGTGGATGTCACCGCGATTGTCGAGGCCATTGGCGCCCGCGAGCATCGCATCTTCGCGGGGCGGTTGGATCGATCCCGGCTCAGCTACGCCGAACGGGCGATCGTCATCGCGTTCCGTGCGCCCTACGGGGACTTCCGCAACTGGCCGGAGATCCGAGCCTGGGCTGCCGGCATCGCCGAGGCGGTGGCGTCGGCATAGCGCGTCGGCCGGCTGGCCATACCGTCGACCACCTGCTCGAGCGGTCGGCGGGGAGTTGGTGTGCCCGGAGGGCCGTAGCCGAACCGGACGATCGCCTGGGGCACCAGCGCCGCGGTGGTGTCGGAGAGCAGCATGCGCAGGCGCGGCACCTCGATCGGCTGGGTCATCAGGGTGGTCGCGACCCCACGCACGGTCGCGGTGAGCAGGGTGCGCTCGAGGGCCTGGCCGATCTTGAGCCAGTCGCGTGGCGAATCACCGGTCGCGTAGAGCACGGCGATGGTCGGCTCCGGCTCGAAGGTCTCCACGTGGCGGTGACGGGCCGGTTCCACCAGGCCGAAGTCGCGGATCGGCACGATCTCCATCGCGCTCCACGGTCCATAGGCTTCCTGCGGTATCCCGTCCTGACGGGAGGGGGACGGCGCGGTCCACTCGCCGATCTCCTTGAGGTAGCTCGCCTCGTGATGCGCGTGCCGCTCGGCCAGGCGGACGAGGCTCAGCACGGCGTCCCGCGCCGCCGGGTCGGCGACGGCCAGGTGCCCACCCTCGATAGCGGCCGAGGCCACCAGCTCGGTGAGGACCTCGCCCGGAATGCTGACACTGGTGAACGGGCGGCGGTTGGTGTGCCGGCGGGGAACCGCCCGCACGAGTGATCGGACCGTTGCGGTCACCGGCGTGGGTGGCCCGAACGTGACCCGGGCGACCTGGTCGGGCTGGTCCGGCTCGGGCAACAGCCGCACCAGTGGCATCCGTCCATGACCCAGCACGGCGACGCGGAGGTTGAACAGGCAGGCGCCCAGACTCATCAGTGCCTCGCGTCCGTACGGGTCGATGACGCCCAGCTGCCGGGTGCGGTCGACGAAGAGGTCGACGCCGTTATTGCGCGGCTTGAAGCGCCACGGCTGGGTGTTGTGGATCGACGGCGCCGCGATGGCCGCGAGCAGGCACTCCCGCAGGGCGGGGCCCAACGTCCCGTCGTATGCCTGACGCCAGTCCGCGTTGCTGGTCATGGCTGCGGCCTCCCTCTTGCCCAACGCCTTCTTCTGCACTCTCGTCCGGCGTTCCCGTCGCTCAACAGGGCCGATGAACCGGCCCGGGAGGGACCTTCGGCACTCGATTCGCCGGCCCGGCGGAGTCAGGCTCGGATTAGGCGAACGCAGAACGGAGAAGACCATGGAGTATCGCGTCGCGATCAACGGCTTTGGCCGTATCGGCCGCAACTATGTTCGGTGCCTGCTTGAGCGCGGCCTGCTCGGCCGGGACGTCCGGGTGGTCGCCATCAACGACCTCTGGGATCCAGGCACCCTGGCCTACCTGCTGCAGAACGACACCACGTTCGGCACGCTGCGCTGGGATGTGGACCACGACGACGCCAACATCCGGGTTGACGGGCACACTATCCCCACGTTCCGCGAGAAGGATCCGGTCCGCCTGCCGTGGGGTGACCTCGACGTGCATCTGGTGATCGAGTCAACCGGCCGGCTGCGGGCCCGCGATGATGCCGCGATGCACCTCAAGGCGGGCGCTCGGCGTGTGTTGATCTCCGCCCCGGGCAAGGAAGCGGACGCGACCCTCGTGGTCGGTGTCAACGAGAAGTCCTACGACAGCGTGCGCCACGAGATCCTCTCCGCCGCGTCCTGCACCACCAACTGCGCCGCGCCGATGGTGAAGGTGCTGCACGAGGCGTTCGGCGTGGAGCGGGGCTTCCTCACCACCGTGCACGCGTACACCAACGACCAGGTCCTGCTCGACGCGGCACACAAGGACCTGCGTCGGGCCCGCGCGGCGGCGCTGAACATCATCCCGACCGGCACCGGTGCGGCGAAGGCGATTGGGCTGGTGCTGCCCGAGGTCGCTGGCCGCCTGGATGGCATCGCGTTGCGCGTCCCGGTCGAGAACGGATCCATCTGCGACCTGACCGTCGAGCTCTCCGTCGCGGTCACAGCGGCCGAGATCAATGCGGCCTTTCTGGCCGCGGCCGGGGCCGAGCTGAACGGAATCGTCCGCTACACCGAGCGCCCGATCGTCTCGCGCGACGTGTTCGGCGATCCGGCTTCATGCGTCTTCGACGCCAGCCTGACCCAGGCCGACGGGGCGATGGCCACGGTCTTTGGTTGGTACGACAACGAATGGGGCTACACCAACCGTCTGGTCGACGTGACCGAGCTGGTGGCCGCGAGCGCGTAACGGCGATCCTTCGCCGCCGATCGATAAGGAGGTGTCCCATGCCGCGGTGGACGGTCCGGGACGTGATGACGGAGCAGGTTGTCTCGGTGACCGAAGACGTCCCGTACCGGGAGATCGTGGAAACGCTCGCCCACCATGCGGTGAGCGCGGTTCCGGTGGTGGGGGCTGATGGTCGGGTCCTTGGCATCGTCTCCGAGGCCGATCTGCTGCACAAGATGGAGTTCACCGGCCTCGAGCCGCATCTGCGCCTGCTGGAACGCAAGCAACGGCGAACGGCGCGGGCCAAGGCATCGGGCGACACCGCCCGCGACCTGATGAGCGCGCCGGCGGTGACGGTCAGCCCCGAGGTGGCTCTCTCCGCCGCCGCCCAGGCGATGGAGCAGGAACGGGTCAAGCGCCTGCCCGTCGTCGACGATCAGGGGCGCTTGGTGGGCATCGTGTCGCGGCGGGACCTGCTGCGGGTTTACCTGCGCGACGATGAGTCGGTGCGCGAAGAGATCCGGCGCCAGGTGCTGCACCGTACGCTGTGGATCGACCCCGAGACGGTCAGCGTCTCGGTCGAGCGCGGTGTGGTCACGCTCGGCGGTTCGGTGGACCGGCGCAGCACCGCGCAGATCATCGTGCGCGTGTGCGAGACGGTTCCCGGCGTAGTCGAGGTGGTTGATGACATCGCGTTCGACTATGACGACACGGCCGAGCTGCACCGCCACCACTACCTGGGTGCCACGGTGAAGGAGACCGTGCCGTAGGGCCGGCCCGGCCCCTGGGTCCGGGTAAGTTTCCAGGAACCAGCCCCTACGCCGACCGGCGTAGGGGCTGGTTCCTGAATAGTGCCCGACGGGCTCGGCGGGTTACTTGAGGAACGGGAACTTGCGCACGAGGGCGGTGCGGCCCCACATCCGGCCGAAGCCGAACGTGTCACCCGCGTTGACCAGCGCCAGCGCGATCAGAACCCCGATGAAGAGCAGGTGCTCGTCGAAGAACGGGTTGTTCTCGGGTGGCAGCACCACGCTCCACATCATGAGCAGCAGGATGCTGCCCGTGGTGGCCGCGATCCGGACGCCCACGCCGGTGATGAGGGCGAGGCCGATCCCGGCCAGACCGAGCATGAACACCCAGTCGGTCCAGGTGGCCCCGGCGATGCTGTGGTAGAAGTCGGTGAACGGGCCGGTCGCGGCGTTAGCCAGGAAGCCCTTGGTGGGGTGCCCGCCATTGATCCAGGCTCCTTGCTCGGGCGTAGCGAAGCCCCAGCCGAAGAGCTTGTCGAGGAAGGCCCAGAGGAACATCCAGCCGAGGCCGATCCGCAGTGCGGCGAACACGTAGCGCCCGGCGGGTGCAACGGTGGGCGGCATCGGCGCGGCCACCTCCGGGGTTGGGCCCACAACCGTCTCCGGAATCCGGACGATGGGGGGCTTGGCCGTCGGCTGCGGTGTTGGGCGGGTCTGCAGGGTGGTCGTCATGTTGATCGACGTCCTTTCGGTCGCGTCCCTTTGGTTCGCGTCTTCGATTTCTGATTACTCACCCATGCAACGACTGGGGCCCGGCACCGGGCAGTGCCGGGCGTCCTGTTCCCAGCGGACCATGGACCCGTGCGGCGGTGACCATCGTCAGTCGAGCACCGCCGCGGCGACCGGCCGCGCCAGGGAGCCGGCCGGGCCGCGGTGCCCCGCGGCGGGCCCGCAGCAGGCCGACCCAGGGGTAGACGGCGAGGACGTGGAAGTTGTGGGGGCACGGCTCCGAGGCGGGCCAGCGTTGCCGGGTCGGCCATGCCGTTACCCGCCCGAACCTCGAACCGGTCCACCAGATGGGCGGGGAAGGTCTGTGAGTCAACCCGGTCGAGCAGCCGATCGGCGGGCGGTGATCGGCGCCCGGTCAGGCACGGTCGAGTCCACGGTAGGCGTTTCGGTCGGCGGCCTCGGCTGCGCTGATGCGGGCAACGGCGAGTCCGGTCTGCACCAGTAGCCAGTCGCCGGGCGCGACGGTCTCGCCCGCGGCGGTCACGGCCACCAAAGGCACGCGCCGCGGACCACGGTGCAACGCGACCAGCGCAACCTCGTCGCCTTCGACGCTGAGCACCTGCGCCGCCTCACCAACGCACATGAGGTAATCAGACGCGAGCGCCGCCGCCAGCGGCAGAGCCGGTGGCCCGGATGGATCCAGGTCCAAAGTCCCGGCCACGCAGCTCCTGGACGAGCTCCTCGACCAGCTCGGTGGCGGCCACCTGCACGGCCGGGGACAGGCCCACCCCGACGGAGATGTCGGCTGCCTCGACCGCGTAGAGCCGCAGCGCCGGCGGCAGCCGATCCAGGGCCGCGGCGAGCGCCACCGCCTCGCCCAGGTCGATCGAGTGCGAGTTGGTGAACGTCACCCGCGGTGTGCTCGGGTGGCGCAGGCTGCGCCGGTGGATCCGGCCGGGAGCGGGCTGGGCCAGGCGGACCGCGTCGACCACGATGGCCAGATCTACACCGGCCCACAGGTCGAGCAACTGGCTCGGTTCCCCGTCGGACTCGGCCAGGGTGACCCCGGGCAGGTGGCGCCGGCGCAGCCGCTGCACCACGGCCGGCCCGACGCCGTCGTCGCGGCGGAAGGGGTTGCCTACTCCGATCACTACCACCCGGCCCGATGCCGGCGCCGTCTTGCTCATGTCCGCTCCACGGTGAGGTCGAGAAAGTGCGTGGCACACGAGATGCAGGGGTCGTAGTTGCGGATGGCCCGCTCGCACTCGTGGGTGAGCCGCTCGTCATCGAGGTCGAGCCGCGGCCGCGCGTACCGGCGCAGGTCCTCCTCGATGGCGGCCTGGTTCTGCGACGTCGGCGGCACGATGCGGGCGGAGAGGATTGTGCCGCTCGGGTCGAGGGCGTACCGGTGAAAGAGCGTGCCGCGGGGGGCCTCGGTGGCGCCGTAGCCGACCGCAGCCCGCGGCGGGCACGGGCTGGCGGCTGGAGCCGGCGGCTCGTAGCCCTCGATCAGGCGCAGGGCCTCGTCGATGGCGTATACGAGTTCGATCGCCCGCACCACGATGCTTTGAAACGGGTTGCGGCACACGGCGCCCAGGCCGGCCGAGTCGGCCGCCTGCCGGGCGGTCGCCGACAACCACCGACCGCTGAGC
>JBLNGJ010000212.1:0-2685 GCA_050264675.1 Micromonosporaceae bacterium | reverse complement strand
TGGCCAACCGCCTCGTCGGTATCCTGCACGGCTGCCTGAAGACCAGCACGCTCTACGACGAAGCGACCGCCTGGCCGCATCACCTCGAAGAGGTCACTGCTTGACATCCAAGCTCCTGGGACTCCTTTCACCGGGGGTCGGCGTGGGTGGGTCAGAGAATGCCGCGGGCCTGGAACGCGGCGCGCACCGCGTTGGCCGCGGCGTTGCCGTAGAGGCGCCGCGCCGCCGCCACGGTCGCGTTGGCGGCCGCGGCGAACGAGGTGTCCACCGCGAAGTCGAACTGAGCCTCGACGATCGCCGTGGTCGCCCGGGTGTCGCCCAGCGCGTTGTGGATGTCCCAGAGCGCCCGCGACCAGATCTCACCATCGCGGTGCACCTCGCCGACGAGATCGGTCGGGTAGACCTTGTTTCCGTCCAGGCGGCGCAGGCAGTGCGGCACGGTTCTGGTGTAGGAGACCGAGTCCCAGTCGGCCACGCACGCCTCCGGCGTCAGGGTCGGCACGCCGGCCTGCCAGCTCGTCACGACGACCGAGAGGTAGTCGCTGAACGCCTCACCGATGGCCCCGGACTCGAGGTTGGTGCCGAAGCCGGGAACCTGGCCGTCCTGCACCGAGTGCCCGTACTCGTGAACGATCACCTCGGCGTCCTCGGCGTCATCGACGCCACCCTTACCGAGCGTGATGTTGGCCTTGTCGTCGCGGAAGAACGAGTTGTCGCCACCGAACTGGTCGATGCGCAGCTCGATCTGACGCTGGTTGACCGGGCGCAGGGTGGAGCCGAAGCCCAGGTGCTGCAGGTAGAGCTGGGCGGTGGTGACCCAGTAGTAGCCCATGACCTGCTCGAACTGGTCGGCGTCGCGGTGGTACGCAGGGAACGCGCCGTTGACCGCGCCGGCGGCCGCGCCGGTGCTGCTCTTGACCCGCACATACCGACCGGTGAGCGTGCCGGAGTCGTCCAGGTTGGTCAGCGTGACCTGCCGGTACGCCGGGCCGAACACCGGGTCGTCCGCGTCCTTGTTGTCGGTGAGGTTCTGCATCCCGAGCTGAGTGACCGGGTTGGGGTAGAAGACGGTGCCGCTGGCGGAGCGCCCGAACGGGTCAGCGGCGGCCCGGGCGATTGCTGTGCTGCTCACAACCGCCAGGGCAGCCGCCGCCGCGACCGCGACCGTCATGGCGCGAAATCTTGACAATTCGCCTCTCCTCTGCCGCTCCCGGGGCCGAGGTCTGGCCCCCCGATACGTTAGCGCCGTGACCGGCGTCGCTGTTACTCCTTGTTACCTTACTATTTGATCTTGCTGCTGGCCGGCTATCCCGCTCGTTGGTGCTGGTCAACCCGCCGGACCTGGCTGGCGAACCAGGCCAGGTCGCTCAGGGGCGGCGCGAGCAGGAGCTCGTAGTAGATCAGCGGCGTGTCGCGATAGACGACCCGCCCGACCTCATGGAAGCCACACTTCTCGTAGAACCCACCAGCGCCGGCGGCGGCGTCGTAGGCATCCAGACGCAGCGCGTCGCCGGGCCAGCTGCGCGCCACCACCCGGGCGTACTCGATGAGCCGGCGCCCGAAGCCGCGGCCCTGCCGATGCGGCGCAACTGCCATGTCGAGCAGGTAGAGCGGCCGGCGCACCGGCACGAAGTACCGCGGATCGATGGCCCACGGTTGGCGGGTGGCGAGCCGAAGTGTCGCCACGACGCGGCCGCGTTCAATGCCGACGAGCACGGTCGAGGACTGGATCGCCCGCACCACGCTGACCGGGCTCGTCGTCGATGACCAGTGTCCGGGACCGTGGCGGCGGGTCAGTTGCTGAGCGGCCGCGGTGTGCACCGCGGCAATCGCCGCCGCATCGACCTCGGTCGCGGTGGTCACCAACAGGTCCACAGCTATCGCTCCGCCGATCGGCTGCCGACCCGGCCTGGCCGGCACGGGAGAGGTTACCGGAATGGCGCGCGTCGGCAACCGGACGGATGAGCGCTGACTCCCCGTACGCGGGATCCTGGTCGGTCTGCCACGATCGGGGCACGTCCCGGAGCACGCCCCTCCGGGGAGGAGGTGGCATGCGGCTGACCCGCCGCGCGGTGCTCGGCGCCGTCGCAAGCGCCGCCCTGCCCGCCGGCTGCACCACCGGCGGCGCGGGCGCCGGGCCCGCGGTGGCGCCGCCGGTCGCGTCGTTGGCGGGTCGGACGCCGGCGCCAACGCTGCGGACGGCGGGTGCGCCCGCGCCGTACACCGCGCGCCTCCTCGAGACCGTGCGGCACTACCTGACGCCGACCCGGGAGAATCCCCGACACCCCACCTATGCCGGCGCCGTCGCCCTGGTCGCCGTGGACGGCGAGGTGAATCTGCACCTGGCCACCGGCGACGCGCTGCGGTACGGCAACGGGCCGGTGGATCTGCCGCCGTCCCGGCGGATCGCGATGCGGCCGGACTCCATCTTCGACCTCGCCTCGATCACCAAGGTCTTCACCGCCGTCGCCGTGCTGCAACAGGTCGAGCGGCGCCGGCTCGACCTCGCCGCACCCGGGCGGGGGTAGCT
Source organism: Micromonosporaceae bacterium (assembly GCA_050264675.1). Lineage (GTDB taxonomy): Bacteria > Actinomycetota > Actinomycetes > Mycobacteriales > Micromonosporaceae > JBLNGJ01. The sequence goes on along the minus strand of JBLNGJ010000212.1, from coordinate 155 downwards.
GCCCCCCTACCGCCGCCGGGGCCCACGCCGCGCATGGGGGGCCGGCACGCCCGCCCGGGTGCGGCGAGGTCGATCCGGCGCCGGTCGACCTGTTGCAGCACGGCGACGGCGGTGAAGACCTTGGTGATCGAGGCGAGGTCGAAGATGGAGTCCGG
>JBLNGJ010000211.1:0-8555 GCA_050264675.1 Micromonosporaceae bacterium | reverse complement strand
CGCGGCCTCGGCGTCGAACGGGATCTGAGCCGCAACCCGCTGGTGCAGGTGCTGTTCAACATGTACAACTTCGCGCAGCCCCGCCTGGCCCTGCCTGGAGTGGTCGCCGAACCCGTCCCGGCCGGCCTGCCAGGCTCACTCTTCGACCTCACGCTCTATCTCGCCGAGAACGTCCGGCGCGGCTGGGACCTGCAGGTGGTCTACAACCCGGATCTCTACGACACGCAGCGCATCGACGCCTTGCTGGCTGGATACCTGACGCTGACCGCCAACCTCGTCCAAGCGCCGCAAGCGGCGGTCGGCGCCGCCTCGCTGCGCTCGTCCGGCCGGCCATTGCCCGATCCGGCCGAGGAGTTGCCGCGGTGGAGCGGACCAGGCCCGCTCGAACGGATCGCCGCGATCGCGGCGACGAGGCCCCACGCGCTCGCCGTCACCGGCGAGGGCGGTGACATCGACTACGCCGGCCTCGTTGACCGGCAGCGGCGCACCACGGCGGCCATTCGGTCGGCCGGCATCGCCGCTGGCGAGACGGTGGGCATCCTAGCCACGCGCCACATCGACCTGCCGGGGCTGATGCTCGGCGTGCTGGCGAGCGGAGCCCGCTGGGCCATGCTCGATGCGGCGTTGCCGCCGGCCCGCCTGGCCGCCCTGGCCCGCGCGGCCGGCTGCGTGGGGCTGCTCGCCTGCCCCGGGGTGCGGCCGCCGATCGAGCTGGCGGACCTGCCCGTGGTCGACGTCGGCGCCGGGCCGGCCGAGCTTGCGCCAGCGTCGGCCGACCGGGGCTACCTGTCGTTCACCTCGGGCACGAGCGGCGTACCCAAGGTAGTGGTGGCGACGGAGCAACCGCTGGCCCACTTCCTCGACTGGTACCCGCGGGCCTTCGGCCTGCGCGAGTCCGACCGCTTCGCGATGCTGGCCGGAGTGGCGCACGACCCGCTGTTGCGCGACATCTTCACTCCGCTCGTGCTGGGCGCGCAGCTGCATGTGCCGCCCGCCGAACTGACCCGCGACCCGGTGCGCCTGGCCGACTGGCTGGGCGCCCACCAGGTCACCGTGGTGCACCTGACGCCGCAGCTGGTGCGCGCACTCACCAGCGGGCCCGGCCTCGAGCTGCCGGCCCTGCGTCTGGTCGGCTGCGGCGGCGACCAGCTGACCTACGTCGACGTGGAGCATCTGCACCGGTTGGCGCCACACGCCCGCGTGGTCAACCTCTACGGCACCACGGAGACACCGCAGGCGCAGGCCCACCACGAGGCGGGCCGGTCGGGCCACGGCCCGGTGCCGGTGGGCCGGGGCATCGAAGGGTCGCAGTTACTCGTCCTCGGGCCGAAGGGTCAACCGGCCGGCGTGGGGGAGCTGGGCGAGGTCGTCATTCGTGGCCGTCATCTCGCCGAGGGCTACCGGCCCGGGGGACCGCAGGATCCGGAGCGCTTCTCGGCGGGCCGGTTCTCAGTTGACGCCGCGGGGGTGGGGCGCTACCAGACCGGTGACCTGGGCCGGTACGAACCGGACGGGAACGTGACGTTGACCGGGCGAGACGACGACCAGGTCAAGGTCCGCGGGTTCCGGCTGGAGCTCGGTGAGGTGGAAGCGGCGTTGCTCGCCCACCCGAAGGTACGAACGGCCGCGGTCGTGGCCGGAGCCGAGCACCAGGAGACCGCGCTGCATGGGTACGTGGTCTCCAGTGACGCCGGGCTCACCGTCGAGTCGCTGCGCAGCCACCTCACCGGCCTGCTGCCCGGTCATGCGGTCCCGGCGTACCTGACCATCCTGCCGGCGATGCCGTTGACCCCAAACGGAAAGGTCGACCGTCGGGCGCTGCCACGGGCGTTGCCGAGGCCAGCTACCGGCATCGCCCATCAGCCGGCCACCCCCACGGAGCGCCTGATCGCGGGAGTGTGGCGGGAGGTGTTGGGCCTGCCGCGGGTCGACGCCGACGACAACTTCTTCGAGATTGGCGGCCACTCGCTGGCGGTGGTCGCGGTGCAGGCCCGGCTGGCCGCGCTGGTGCAGCGCGAGGTGGACATCGTCGATCTCTTCCGCCACCCGAACATCCGGGCGCTCGCCGCCCATCTCGACGGTGGCGCCCGAAAGCCCGCGCTCGACCGGGCCGCGCAGCGTGTCGCCGCGCGGCGGGACCGGAGCGGTCGTTCAACCACCGCGGCCCGAGCCGGGTCCGCGCCCGATGACGGAGGACCTGACCGATGACCCACGACGCGCTTCCCTCAGCGGAGGAGGAAGCATGACCGACGAAGCCGCGGTGGAACCCATTGCCGTCATTGGGATGGCGTGCCGCGTGCCCGGCGCCGGCTCGTTGGCCCAGTTCTGGCGCAACCTCGTCGAGGGCGTTGACTCGGTCCGCGAATTCACCCTGGCCGAACAGATCGCGCTCGGGGCACCGGAGTCCGAGGTGAACGATCCCAGCTTCATCCCGGCGGCGATGGTGCTCGACGAGATGGAGTACTTCGACGCGCAGCTGTTCGGCCTGGCGCGGCGCGAGGCCGAACTGCGCGACCCGCAACACCGGCTGTTTCTGGAGCTGGCCCACACGGCGCTGGAAGATGCCGGCTACGACCCGGGCATCTACGCCGGTGAGGTCGGCGTCTACGGCGGTATCGGCGCGGACGAGTACCAGTGGCGCAACATCCGGCGCAACCCGGCCCTGGTCGCGGCGATCGGCAACCTGTCAATCTCGACCGCAACGCACCCGGACTATCTGGCGACACACGTTTCGCACAACCTGAACCTGCGGGGCCCGAGCCTGACGCTGCACACCGCCTGCTCCACGACGCTGGTCGCGTTCCACATCGCCTGCGAGGCCCTGCGTAACGGCGAATGCGACATGGCTCTGGCCGGTGGCGCCTCGATCGAGCTGCCGCACGGGGCGGGTCACCTGTATGCCGACGGTGGGGTCCTGTCGGCCGACGGGCGCACCCGGTCTTTCGATGCCTCGGCCAGCGGCACCACCTGGAGCAGCGGCGGCGGCGTCGTGGTGATCAAGCGGCTGGCGGACGCGCTGGCCGACGGTGACCACATCCGTGCGATCGTGCGCGGCAGCGCGGTCAACAACGATGGGGCCGACAAGGTCGGCTTCTCGGCACCCAGCGCGGAGGGGCAGGCCGCAGTTATCGCCCAAGCCCTCGGGGTGGCCGGGGTGGACCCGCGCACCATCACCTACGTCGAAGCGCACGGGACGGCCACCGCCCTCGGCGACCCTATTGAGGTCGGCGCCCTGTCGACCGTTTTTGCCGAGCACTCCAGCGACATCGGGTGGTGTGGACTGGGTTCGGCGAAGTCCAACGTTGGACATCTGGGCTCGGCCGCCGGCATCGTCGGCGTCATCAAGACCGTGCTCGCGATCGAGCATGGACTCATCCCACCGAGCCTGCACTTCGAACGGCCCAACCCGAAGCTGGCCCTGGAGACCAGCCCGTTCTACGTCAACGCCGCGCTGGCCAAGTGGCAACCGGCCGAAGGACCACGGCGGGCCGGGGTGAGCTCGTTCGGCATCGGGGGAACGAACGCGCACGCCGTGCTGGAGCAGGCGCCGGAGCGGATGCCGCTGGCCCACGAACCGCGCACCCAGCTGCTGCAGGTCTCGGCGCGAACCGAGACCGCGCTGACGGCACTGACCGAGCGCCTGGCCGAGCATCTGGCTGGCAACCCCCAGCTGGATCTGGCCGACGTCGCCTACACGCTGCGCGTGGGGCGCCGGGAGTTGCCGCACCGCGCGGCCGTGGTCGCCACGACCACCGCCGACGCGGCGGCCGCGCTCACCGACCGCAAACGCCGGATCGCTGCGACGGTGCCGCCTCAACCGCCGCGGGTCGCGTTCCTCTTCTCCGGGCAGGGCTCGCAGTACGCGGGAATGGGTGCGCAGCTCTACCGCAGCGAACCGGTCTACCGCCGCACCGTCGACGAGTGCCTTCAGCTGCTCGACCGCGATCTGCACACACAGCTGCGCGAGCTGTTGCTCGGCGACCCGAGCGCCGCCGCCACCGAGACCCTGTCTCAGACCGCCTTGACCCAGCCGGCCCTGTTCATCGTCGAGTACGCGCTGGCCCAGTTGTGGCTGTCGTGGGGTGTTCGACCCGACGGCATGATCGGGCATTCGATCGGTGAGTACGTGGCGGCCACGGTGGCCGGGGTGTTCTCGCTGCCGGACGCACTGGCGCTGGTGGCGGCCCGGGGTCGGCTCATGCAGTCGATGCCGGCCGGCTCGATGCTCGCCGTGCGTCTGGACGAGGCCGACCTGGCCACGCGGGTTCCGGACGGGCTCTCCGTCGCCACCATCAACGGGCCGGCGGCGTGCGTGGTGGCCGGTCCGACGCCGCTGATCGAGGCGTTCGCCGCCAGCCTGGCCGACGAAGGCGTCGGGGCCAAGCTGCTGCGCACATCACACGCGTTCCACTCGCCGATGATGGAGCCGATCCTGGCCGAGTACCGCGAGCTGGTTGCCGCGGTCCCGCGCGGCGCACCGCGATCGGCGTTCCTGTCCAACCTCACCGGGGACTGGATGACCGCGGCGGACGCGACCGATCCGTCGTACTGGACGAAGCACCTGCGCGAAGCGGTCCGGTTCGGCGACTGCGTCGCCCGGCTTCTCGGCGACGGCGAGTGGCTGCTCCTCGAGTGCGGGCCAGGCAGGCAACTGGCCGGGTTGGCCCGGATGCACCTGAGTCGCGGCAACGCCGCGCCGCTGACCAGCCTGCCGGGGCCGGGCGATACGCGGACCGACCTGGAGACGGTCTACACCGCCGCCGGTCAGCTGTGGGTCGCCCATCGCCCCCTCGATCGGGAATCTTTCGGCCGCCGGGCTTCCCGCGTGCCGTTGGTGCCCTATCCCTACGAGCGCAAGCGGTACTGGATCGAACCCACGGTCGCCGACCACACCGCGGTCACGCCGGAGAAGACCGGACCGCGTCCGGTGGATGAATGGTTCTCGGTTCCGGTCTGGCGGCAGGCGCTTCCGGCTGTGCCGGCAGCGGCGCCGCAACGCTGCCTGTTCATCGGCGAGGCGGCCACCGGCGAAGGGATCGTCGCCGGCCTGCGCGCCGAAGGCATCGAGGTGATCGAGCTATGGCCCGACGCCCAGCCGGCCGCCGCCCCGGCCGAGGCGATCGCGCCGTACCCGGACTACGACCGCCTCGTCGCGGACCTGGCGTCCGCCGGCGGCCTGCCCGAACGCGTCGTGCACGCCCGGTCGTTGGCGGGGCAACCGGCCGGCTCGGACCCGGCAGCGGCGTGGCAGGCCCAGGAGCGGGGATTCTTCGACCTGTTGGCACTCGTACAGGCGGTCGCCGCCGCCGGGCTGAGCGTCCACATTGATGTTCTGACCGACGGCACCCAGGACGTGCTCGGCGGCGACGCCACCCGCCCGGAACACGCGACCGTAGCCGGGATCGCCAAGGTGGTGCCGCTGGAGAGCCCGGGCATCACGGTTCGCCACATCGACCTCGCCGGGTCGGTGCTGCCAGCCGAGATGGTTGCCGAGATCTGCCGCGAGCCCACCCAGCGCTTCGTCGCATTGCGCCCAGGCCGGCGGTGGATACAGGAGTACGAGCCGGTCCCCGTCCCGGCGCAACCGGTCGCGAGGGTTCGTGAGCGCGGTGTCTACCTGATCACCGGCGGTCTGGGTGGCCTCGGGATCACCCTCGCCGAGGATCTGGCCCACCGGGTCCGGGCCCGGTTGGTTCTGGTGGCTCGCTCGGCCATGCCGGCCCGCGAGGACTGGGATCGCCATCTCGCCATTCATGGGACCGCCGACCGGACAGGTCGCGCGATCGCGGCGATCCGGCGAATGGAGGCGGCTGGGGCCGAGGTGCTGGTGCTCGTCGCCGATGTCACCGACATCGAGCAGATGCGCGCGGTGCGGGAGCAGGCGGCATCGGCGTGGGGCCGCATCGACGGGATCATTCATGCGGCCGGCGTTGCCGGCGGCGGGATGGCCGAGGTCAAGGACCGGTCGGTGGCCGAGTCGGTGCTGGCGCCGAAGGTGGCGGGCACCCTGGTGCTGCGCCAGGTGTTCGGCGATCTCCCGCTCGACTTCGTCGCGCTCTTCTCCTCAGTGACCGCCGTGACCGGCGGGTTCGGTCAGGTCGACTACTGCGGCGCCAACAACTTCCTCGACTCCTACGCCCGTGGCCCACACGGCTGGCGGACCGAGGTCACTTCGGTCAACTGGGGCGGCTGGCTCGAGGTCGGCATGGCGGCGGAGGTATCGGCGCCGGCCGCGTTCCGGGCGATGCAACGGGGCGACCGGGTCTCGACGGTGAACCACCCGGTCATCGACGCGCTGCACGTCGCCGACGAGAACGGGTCGTGGTGCAGCGGTGTCGTCGCCCCGCAGACCCACTGGGTCCTCGACGAACACCGGATCTCCGGGGTGGCCGTGATGCCGGGAACCGGCCACCTGGAGACCGTGCGGGCCGCGTTCGTGGCGGCTGGGCCCGAACCGGCCGACCAAGCGGCGGTGGAGCTTCGCGATGTCGTCTTCGTCCGGCCGATGGCGGTCACCGACGGCGGTGGAGCGGAGATCCGGGTCGCCTTCACCGATGGTGGCGACGGCCTCGATTTCCAGGTGACCAGCGTCAGCGCCGGCGCCACCGAGACACATGTACGCGGCAGCGTGGGCTGGGTCAACGTGAGTGCGGCTCCGCTCGTCGACATCGCGGCGATCCGCGAACGATGCCGGTTGGCCGCCCACGACATCGACCCGCGCGCGGATCGCTCACACTCGGGGCTGCTGACCTTCGGCCCCCGGTGGCGGTCGCTGCGCCGGGTGGAGGTCGGCCACGATGAGCAGTTCGCCGTGCTCGAGCTGCCCGAAGACGCGCTCATCGACGCGGACCGTTGGGTGCTGCACCCGGCGCTGCTCGACGAGGCGACGTCCTTTGGCACCATCCCGGGTGATGGCCAGTATCTGCCGATGGGCTACGGCCGACTGCTCGTGCGCGGGCCGCTGCCGCGCCAGCTCTACAGCCACCTGCGGTACCGGGGTGGGCCGAGCGGCGAAATCATCGCGATGGACCTGTCCCTCTACGACCACACCGGACGCGAGGTCGTCGCCATCGGCGATTTCGTGCTGCGGCGCATCGATCCGACGGCGATCTCGGACACGGTCCGGCAGGGTGGCCACACGGTGGCCGCCCGCCAAGACGCATCGGCCTCCACCGAGACCGGGATCAGCCGGGCCGATGGTTGCGAAGCATTCCATCGCATGCTCGGTCGAAGCCTCGGCCGCCAGGTGGTCATCACCGCGCAACCGCTGGCCCAGGTCTTCGCCGGCGTGACCAAGGTCAACCAGGAGGCGATCGCTTCGGACGCCGATTCGTCCAATGTGGGCAGCCGTGAGGTCGATCGTCGGGATGGGTTCGTGGCTGCGCGCAACGACCTCGAAGCGACCCTGGCCCAGGTGTGGCAGGCGGTGCTGGGTACCGACGCCGTGGGGGTCGAGGACGACTTCTTCGACCTCGGTGGCAACTCCCTGGTCGCGGTCCAGCTCATCTCCCAGATCCGCAAGATCGTTGGGGTCAAGCTGCCGATGCGGAGCCTCTTCGAGACTCCGACGGTGGCCGGCATGGCGCAGTTGGTGGAGAAGCTGCTCGTGGCGCCCGTACCCGATGAGCCGGCGGCCGCGGCGGCGATTCCCCGCCTGCCTCGGCCCCGCGACGACCGAGACATGACCATGGCGACCCCGGGAGGCAACTCGTGACCAGTGACGCATCGGCGCCGTTCATCGCGCCGGCGTCGTACGCGCAGGAGCGCGTATGGTTCGCCAGCCAGATGGCCCAGGATGTTCCGCTCTACCACCTCATCGACGAGCTGCGGCTGCCCTACCCGCTGTCGTTCGAGCAGATGCGCGACGCGCTGGCCGCGGTGTGGCAACGGCATGAGTCGTTGCGAACCTCGTTCCGCGTCTATGAGGGCACCCTGATGCAGGTGATCCATCCGAGCATCGAGCCGCTGGTGCAGCACGCCGACCTCAGCGCGCTGCCGCAACCCGAGGCCGACAGCCGCTACGCCGCGCTGGTCGCCGAGTGCAGCAACACCGAGTTCTCGCTGGCCCGCCCACCGTTGTGGCGGGCGACCTTCGTCCAACGCGGTGCGGCCGAGTGGATGCTGATCTTCGCCGCCCATCACTCGCTGGTGGACGGCGCTTCGGAGCTCAACCTCCGAGCCGAGCTGCACGAGCTCTGTGCGGCCGCGGTGCAGGGGCGGCCGCCAGCCCTGCCGGAGCTGCGCATCCAGTGCGCCGACTTCGCGAGCTGGCAGCGTGACCGGCTCGCCTCGGGTGGACTGGACCACCTGCTCGCCTTCTGGCGTAAGGAGCTCGACGGGCTGCCGGCGGTGCACGGGCTGCCCACCGACTTCCCGCGCCCGGCCGAGCGGAGCTTCGCCGGGGCCGATCTCATCTTCCCGTTGGACGCCGATGCCGTGGCCGGCGCGCCCGGCCTGGCCCGGCAGTTGGGGGCGACACCGTTCATGGTGATGCTGGCCGCCTACGCGGCCCTCATCAACCAGCTCTCCGGCCGCACCGATGTGGTCGTCGGCGT
>JBLNGJ010000210.1:0-6684 GCA_050264675.1 Micromonosporaceae bacterium | reverse complement strand
CCACCCGGGGGCACCTGCCCGGCCTGCGTTGGCCCGGCAGCCGGCGGGTCCGGGCCGACGCCGCGGCCCGGGCGGCGGCGCGGCTGGTCGCGTTGCTGCCGGTCGCGCCGGCCGACGCCGGCCTGGCCGCGATGCTCACCGTCGCCTCGGTGAACACCACGGTGGCCGGGCTGCCCCGCGCGGTCGCCTGGTGCGCCGATGCTCGACTGTGGACAGAGGCGGCCCTGGCGGACGCCCGGGCCCGGCTCGTGGATGAGCTGCTGCGGGTCGTTGTGCCCACGCCGCTGCTGCCCCGGGTGGCCGCTGCGGCCGGATCGGTCGGTGGCTGCCCGGTGCGCCCGGGCGACCGGCTGCTGCTGGTGGCCCGGCACGCCGTCGAGGCGCACCGCCGCGACCCCGACTGCGCCGAGCCGGCCCCGGCCGCGATGGCCCAGCTCGTCTTCGGCGCCGGACCGCACGCCTGCCCAGGCGCCCGGCTGGCCCGGGCTCAGCTCGATGACGCGCTGGCCGCGCTGGCCGCGCACCGTCCCGTGGTGGTGCGGGCCAAGACCGACCGCCACGCCGCCCTGCCGGGCTGGGCGCAGCTGTGGCTACGCCGGGGCGATCGCCGGTGACCCTGTCGGGCCTGCGGGTGGCGGTCACCGGGGCGAGCGGATTCTGCGGCGGGGCGATCGCCCGGGCCGCCGCGGCGGTCGGGGCCGATGTGGTGTGCCTGAGCCGGCGTCCCGGCCCGGTCGGCCGGCACGTCCCCTGGGACGCCGCCGTGGAGGCACCGGACCTCGCCGGCGCCGACCTGGTGGTGCACGCGGCCGCCGCGGTGGGCGACCCGAGCCGTGGGCCGGCCATCGAAGCGGCCTTCCGGGCGGTCAATGTGGACGGTGGCCGGCGCCTGCTCGACGCGGCGCGGACCCGGCCGGTGGTGTGGGTCAGCAGCGCCAGCGTCTACCACCCACGCCACCGCGGGGAGCCGGTCACCGAGGAGCACCCGGTCGGCGATCAGGTCAACGCGTACGGCCGGACCAAGGCCGAGGGGGAGCGGCACGCGCTCGCCGCCGGCGCCGTCGTGCTGCGGCCCCGCGCGGTCTACGGGCCCGGCGACCCACACCTGGCGCCGAGGGTGCTGCGGCGGGTGCGGGCCGGCGTCCTGGTGCTGCCCGGCCCCGACGTACGGCTGAGCCTGACCGGCGTAGCCAACCTCGCCGACGCCGGCCTCGCCGCGTTCACCTGGCCGGCTGGGGCGTACAACATCGCCGATGCCCGACCGTACTCGCGCGACGCCGCGGTACGCGCGGTGCTGGCCGCACACCGGCGCGTCGCCCGGGTGGTGCACGCCCCGGTGGGGTTGGCCGCGTCGGTGGCCCGCGTGGCCGAGGCGGTGGCGCGGCTGGCCGGCTCGGCCGAGCCGTACCTGAGCCGCTACGCGGTCGACCAGCTGGCCCGCGGCATGGTGCTCGACATCGGCAAGGCGCTGGCCCAGGGCTGGCAGCCGCGCCACGACCTGCACGACTACGTCGTCGCCGGAGTCTCCCGCAGCGACGGAGTCTGCTGACGGCTCAGCGCGAGGCTGACGATCGCACCGAGCGCGCACAGCCCGGCGGTGACCAGGAAGATCTCGTGGTACTCCCCGCGCAGCGCCTCCTGCAGCGCCAGGGTGTAGGCGTCGCTGGCCCGGGTGAACTCCTCTTCGCTGAGCCCGAACGGCAGCGGCGGGTTCAGGTCGGCGGTGAGCTGCTGGAAGCGGTGCAGGCCCCACGCGGTCAGCGCGGCGACGCCGAGCAGCATGCCCATGGTGCGGGCGACCACGACCGCGGCGGAGGCGACACCGTGCTGGATCGCCGGCACGGTGCGCAGCATCGCCGCCGAGAGGGGTGCGATGACCAGCCCCAGCCCCAGGCCGGCCAGAGCCAGGTCGGCGTCGAGGCGGGGCACCGAGACCGGGCCGACCAGGTAGCGGGCGGCGAGGATCTGCAGCGGCCAGCCGGAAATGAACCAGTACCCGGCCGCGGCGACCAGGAAGCCGAACGCGGCCACGAACGGCTCGCCGACGGCCCGGGCGAGTGCCCCGCCGAGCAGCGCGCCGACCGGCAGCGCGATGAGGAACCGGGTCAGGATGAGGGCGCCGCCGGCGGAGTCGCGCGCGAGCAGCGTCTGGGCCACGAGCTGGACGTCGACCAGGGTCACCATCAGCGCGGCGCCGGCGATGAGGCTGCCGCCGAGGGTGGCCAGGAACGGCGTCTTCGCCACCCCGGTCAGGTCGAGCAGGCGGGTGCGGGCCTTGGCCTCCCAGAGCAGGAAGAGGGCGAGCACACCGGCCCCGGCGAGCGCGGTGGTAGGACCCCAGGGTGGTAGCACGGACCGTTCCGGATCGGGGTTGTAGAGCCCGACCACCAGCAGCGCCAGCGCGATCGCGAGCAGCAGGCCACCGACCAGGTCGACCCGCGTGCGCGGGCCGGCCGCGGCCGCCCGGCGCCCAGGCAGGGCGACCTGCACCGCGATCAACGCCAGTGCGGCGACGGGCAGGTTGATCCAGAAGATGCCGCGCCACCCGTGCAGCAGCACCGCGAGCCAGGCGCCGTAGAGCGGACCGAGCACGCTGCCCAGCTCCTGGGCGGCACCGACCACGCCGAGCACGAACGGGCGGCGCCGCTGGTCCCACAGGTCGCCGACGAGTGCCATGGTCACCGGCAGCAGCGCGCCGCCGGCCAGACCCTGCAACGCCCGGCCGGCCACGATCGCGGGCAGCGAATGGGCCACCGCGGTCAGGGCCGAGCCGACCGCGAAGCCGACCAGGCAGAGCTGGGTGACCGGGCGGCGCCCGAAGCGGTCGGAGAGGCCGCCGAGCAGCGGCATGCCGGCGACGTAGCCGAGCAGGTAGCCGGTGACGATGGGGGTGGCTCGCTCGAGGTGGTTGATCGGGATGCTGAGGTCCTTGGCCATCGTGATGAGGACCGTCACCACCACGTAGGCATCGAGGGCCGCAAGGAGGACGGCGGCCCCGCCGACCCCGATGGCGACCCGGCGACCGCGCCGCAGCTCCGCGGAGTCGACGCCGGTCGGCCGGTCCGCAGTGGCCACGTCAGGGCGCACTGATGGTCACTGGGGCATCGATGTCCGAGACGTTGATCGTCACCGTGCCACCCGGCGCGGAACCCTGCCCGGGAACCCGCAACACCGCCTTGATCAGTTGCTTGGCCTGCGTGTCGAACCAGAGCTGACCGGTGACGCCCTCGCCGACGCCGGGCACGAGCGTGGCCACGGCGGCGCGGTCGAGCTTTACCCCGACCCGGTACGCGTCACGCCCGTTGACGCTCTCGCGGGCCTCGGTCCTGGCCTCGGTCGCCGTGGCGAGCACCTGCACCACGCCCCGCTCCGGGTCGAGGATCGCCGACGGGTCGTAGATCTGGGCGGCCAGGGCGGCGGGCAGCTCCTGCCAACCGCCGGTGACACCCTTGAGGTGGATCGTGTCGCCGAGCACCACGAACTGGTACTCGATGAGCGTGCCGAGCTGCTCGATCTGGATCGAACCCTTCGCGTCGCCCGACCGGGTGAGCACGCCATCGGCGCGGCGCAACGGCAGGTCGGCGACGTTGCCCTCGGCCGAGATGACCACATGGGCGGTCTTGACCTCGCGCATCGCGGTGGCGCCCGCGCTCACCAGGTCGGCACCGGGTGGCAGCTCGGTGGTCTTGGCCTTCTTGCTGCAGCCGGTCGTCACCAGCAGCGCGAGCAGCGCAACCAGGACGGTCATCGGCCAGGCCGGGCGGACGGGCAGCCTCCGGGGCGTGGGCATCCCCGCATGCTAACGGCGGCCGACAAGCGCTGCCACCGCCTCACGGCCGGTGCCCCCGGCCCGGTCACCGGCCCGAAACATGTCGACACCATCCGGAAACGCGCCGGTGACCAGCGCCGTAACGACGCCCCGGCAGGCTGACGCCGATCCGGCGAACGGCGGCGCGGCCACCCGTACGGATGGGAGGCAACTCACACGAAGGGGGACGCCGTGCGGCTGGCTCAGGACGTTGCGCTTAATTCTGGTGACACCGCGTGGTTGCTGGTCTCGAGCGCGCTGGTGCTGCTGATGACTCCGGGCCTCGCCTTCTTCTACGGCGGGCTGAACCGTTCCAGCAGTGTGCTCAACACCATGATGATGAGCTTCTCCGCCATCGGCCTGGTCTCCGTCCTATGGCTCATGTACGGCTTCACCGTCGCGTTCGGTCGCGATCAGCCGATCGGCGGCAACCCGGGCTTCTGGGGCGACCTGGGCCAGTACCCCGGCACCAAGGTGCTCACCGCGGAGATGGGCTACCCGGTGGTGCCCGGTCTCGGCGTGCCGACCTACGTCGTGCTCGCGTTCCAGATGATGTTCGCCGTCATCACGGTCGCGCTGATCAGCGGCAGCATCTCCGACCGGACCCGCTTCGCCGGCTGGCTGCTCTTCGCGGCCGGCTGGTTCACGCTGGCCTATCTACCGATCGCGCACATGGTCTGGGGTGGTGGCTACCTCGGTGCCCGCCTCGGTGCGCTCGACTTCGCCGGCGGGTCGGCGGTGCACATCAACGCCGGCGCGGCGGCACTCGCCCTGGCCATCGTGCTCGGCCGGCGCGCCGGCTGGCCGCGGGAAAGCTTCCGGCCCCACAACGTGCCCTTCGTCGCGCTCGGTGCCGGCCTGCTGTGGTTCGGTTGGTTCGGCTTCAACGCCGGCTCACAGTTGACCGCCGACGCGGTGGCCGGGACCGCGTTCGTCAACACGCAGGTGGCCACGGCCGGTGCCGTGCTCGGCTGGATCACGGTCGAATGGATCAAGAACGGCAAACCGACGCTGGTCGGTGCCTCGTCCGGCGCGGTCGCCGGGTTGGTCGCGATCACGCCAGCGTGCGCGTACGTCGCTCCGTACGCGGCGATCCTGCTCGGCCTGGCCGCCGGTACGCTCTGCGCCCTGGCCGTGCGCCTGAAGTACCGGCTCAGCGTCGATGACTCCCTCGACGTCTTCGGGGTGCATTTCGTCGGCGGCTGGATCGGCTGCCTCTGGGTCGGCCTCTTCGCCACCGCGCAGGCCGACGGCGGCGCCTACATCCGCCACGAAGGCCTCTTCTACGGCGGTGGCCTGCTGCAGTTCTGGAGCCAGCTGCGGGCCGCCGCCCTGGTCAGCGTCTGGTCGTTCGTGGTCGCCCTGGTCGTCGCGCTGCTGGTGAATTCGACGATCGGGTTCCGAGCAGCCCGGGAGGCCGAACGCGACGGCATCGACATCGCCGAGCACCGGGAGAGCGCCTACGACTTCGGCCCGGCCTCGGGCGGCGGCATCTTCGCCGTCGCGGGTCTGACCGCGAGCCCGGACGTGGGGAACGTGTCGCACGCCAACGGAGGGTCCGCCCTGGCGAACGCGGCGGAGAGGAAATAGGGGCACCGTCCTATACCGGAAACCGTTAATACGGTGCCCCTGCTTTCACGGACCTCAGGGGGCCAGGGCGAGCAGCTGGGGCAGCACCGCGTTGAAGTAGAGCGCCGCGCCCTTCTTGTAGTAGTGGATGCCGTCCCAGCGGTAGCTGGTGTTGCTGGCGATGGAGGGGACCGTGCAGAACTGCACCGGCGGCTCGACCACCGACACCCCGCTGGGGTAGCTCTCCGCGGCCGCCCGTAGGAGATCGTTGACGTGGCGGGTCCGGTAGTCGTCGCCACGCTCGGGCCACAGCCCGGCGCTGGCCTTGATCGGGCGGTAGCAGGGCAGCAGCGAGAGCGCCACGGTGGATCCGGCGGCGCGGAGCACGTCGATGCCGGAGGTCATCGCGGCGATGAAGTTCGCGTCCCACTCGGCGCTGCCGAAGGCCAGCGTGCCGGCCGGCGTGGTGATGTCGAAGACATCCCAGGCACCGATCATCACCACGGCGACCGCGGGCTTGATGCGCTTGGCGTCGCTGCTCCATTCGCTGCGCCAGTTGGGGCAGTTGGCGCCGAGGTCGCGCCGCTCGCCGCTGCGGCTGGTGACCCGTCCGAGCAGCACACCGCAGCCGCTGATCGTCGCGTCCACCGCGTTGATGTACTTGCCCAGGTCGGCCGGCTTGTTGATGAGCAGCGTCATGCCCTGGGAGTCGCCGAAGAAGGCCACCTTGAGCCCACCGGGTGGCGGGGGCCGCGGGCTGGGCGTGGCCGTCGGCGTCGCGCTCGCCGACGGGGTCAGCGTGACCAGCGGGCCGAGCGTCGCGTCCGGCGCGGTGTCGACCGGCGCGCCGGCGACGGCGGTGCTCGAGGTGAGCGAGAGCTGCACCCAGATGGCCGCACCGCCGACCACGACGGTCAGCGCCATCGCCACCACCCGGACCATCGGCAGGCGTCGTGGTGCCCGTCGGGGCGCGCCGGCCCGGCCCGCGGCGGCCTGGGCCGAGCGCAGCTGGGCCAGGAAGCCGTGCTTGCGGATCGGCGTCTCGATGATCCGGTACGACAGGTCGGCGAGCACGATCGCCAACCCGATCCGCAGGCCGGCGTTGGCCAGGCCGGTGATGGGCACGTCGACGCCGGGCCGGGTGAGCACGCAGACCGGCCAGTGCCAGAGGTAGATCGCGTACGAGCGTTCACCTAGCCAGCGCAGCGGCTGGCGGCCGAGCATCTCGCCCAGCGCGGTGGCCGGATGCCCACCCACCCCGACCACCACCGCGGCGAGCAGGGCGATCACGGTGAACCCGCCGCGGT
>JBLNGJ010000209.1:0-8221 GCA_050264675.1 Micromonosporaceae bacterium | reverse complement strand
GATGGCGAGGTGGTCGAGGCAGGTCCCCTGCACACCTCGCAGCGCTTCGCCCGCCTGCTCGCCAGCAGCCAGGTAGCCGGCATGCCGGCGCCGGCGATGGCCGGTGTGCCGGTGCCGGCGGTCGCCGGCGGAGTGGCCGTGACGACCGCCGACGACCTGCCCGGTGGGTGGGCCGAGGCGGAGGCCGAGTTCGACGCCGAACCGGCGCCGGTCGTGGTCGAGCTGACCGTGCCGCCGAAGGCCGATCCGCCGCCGCTGCCGGCGGTGGAGCCGGCGCATACGTTCCGCGAGATCTTCCGGCTCATGAACAACGACGCCCGGTTCGGGCTCGGCGCGGTGGTGCTGTTTCTGGTTCTGGTCGTGCTCGGCCTGGACGGATCGGTGCTGCCGTGGCTCTGGGCCGATCTGGTCGACGGGGTCGGCAGCCTGGTCTGGCCGGCCGTCGGGATCGTGGCCGCACTGGTGGTCACCATCCCGGTGCCGTACTACACCAACCGGTGGTTCCCGGAGTGGTGGGTGCGGCAGATGCTGCGGATCAGCCTGCGCCTGGTGCACGGACAGACCGGGCCACGCCGGGTCAGCGCGCACACTCCGGCCGAGGTGGTCGCGCAGGGCGGTGACACCGAGCGGGTGGTCATCCTCGCCGACAACCTGATCGACCAGTTCATCGCGCTGGTGGTCGTGGTCTCGATGACCATCGTCTCCGGCACCATCGTGCCGGCGCTGTTCTTCGTCGCCACGATGGTGGTCTCGGGCCTTGCCGCGCCCCGGTTCGGGCCGCGGCTGGAGAAGGCGGCCCGGCGTACGGTCGCCGCCCGGGCGGCGTGTGCCACCGCGCTGGTCTCCTCGCTCTCCGCGGCCCGGACGGTGAAGCTGGCCGGCGCGACCCGGCCGGTGCTCACCCACCTGGCCCGCCTCGACGAGGTGCGCAGCGACCAGCAGCGCCGCGAGATCTCCGTGCAGGTCTGGTCGCGCTCGACCCCGAGTATCCTCAGTGGACTGTTACCGGTCGCCGCCTGGGGCCTCTACCTGAACGGGTCGTTCTCGGCCGGGGCGACGCTGGTGGCAGTGTCCACATTGGGCGCAGCCCGCTGGTTCGCCTGGACCACGGCATCCCTGGTCTCGCAGCTGCCCTCGGCCCGGGTGTGGACCCGGCGGACAGTCTCGATGTCGGGGGTGGGTGCCTACTCGGCGGCCGTTCCCGGCGTGGACATCTCGGCCGGCACGGCCCCGGCGCCGCCGACCGCGCCGCGCCACCCGTTGCGCCGGCTGGAGCTGGCCGGCTTCAGCGCCGTGCACGAAGACGGCACGGTCGGTGTGCGCGACGTCGACCTGGTCGTGACCCGGGGCGAGCTCGTGCTCGTGGTCGGGGCGGTCGGCTCGGGCAAGTCGTCGTTGCTGCGGGCGCTGGCCGGAATCGTGCACCACACCGGCTCCCTGCGCTGGAACGAGCACGCGGTCACCGAGCCCGAGCTGTTCCTGCGCCCGAACCAGGTCGGATACGTGGGTCAGCTGCCCCGGGTGCTCTCGGGCACGGTGACCGACAACATCCGCCTCGGCCACGACGTGGACGCGGCCAGCGCCGTCTCGACCGCGCAGCTCGACCATGACCTGGCCGTGGCCGCCGGCGGCGAGCTCGCCGCGGCCGGCGGCGGGCTCGGGCTGTTGATCGGGCACAAGGGCACCCGGCTCTCCGGGGGGCAGCTGCAGCGCCTGGCGCTGGCCCGCGCACTGGCGCCCCGAACCGAGCTGCTGATCGCCGACGACGTCTCCTCCGCCCTCGACGTCACCACCGAACTCGAGCTCTGGCAGGCCCTGCGGGTGCACGGGGTGACCGTGGTCGGCTCGACGTCGAAGCGGGCCGCGCTGACCCAGGCCGACCGGGTGGTGGTGCTCTCCGCGGGCGCGGCCGTCGCTCAGGGCACCTGGGCCGAGCTGGAGGACCGCTGGGGCCACCTCGCCGGGTGAGCTGACCGGGTCAGCCGGCGAAGTCCAGCACCACCAGCTCCAGGTCACCGGGGTCGATGACACCGTCGTGCCCGTGGTCGACCAGCACGGTGAGGTAGACCGGGTTGGTCTGGCTCTCCACCGGCACCGGGTCGTCGTACGCCGGTGGCAGAGAACCGTCGTCGATCGCCCCGCTGCTGGCCTGGAACTGCGTGATCTGGATGCTGTCCGCACCGTCCATGTGGATCACGCTGGTCCCGGCGTACACGTGGTGGCCCTGCTGGCCGAGGTAGAACGTGCCGTCGCCGTACTCGGTGGCGGCGTAGCCCATGCCCCAGCCGAGGCAGTTGAGCTCCTCCTCGAGTTTCTGCTGGTAGGGGATCGAGAAGTAGGAGGCGTCGAGCCAGCCGCAGATCTGCGCGTAGTCTTCGTTGAGCGTGGGCAGGCGCAGCTCGAACGCGGCCCGCCGGAGGGTCACGTGGACCCGGGCCTCGGTCTCGCCGGAGCGCATCGGATCGACCTTGATCGACGCGAGGCTGCCGTCCTGCCAGAACTGCAAACCCAGCCGCGGCGAGCGTTGCCGGCCGGCCGGGGTGGTGCGGGCGGCGTTGGTCGCGCCGGGCCCCGAGCCGCCGGGCCCCGAGCCGCTGGCCGGCCCGTTACTGCCGAATAGCGCGGCGATCGCAATGATCAGCCCGGCCACACCGACAAACGTGCCGATGCCGGTCATGAACCCGGACACCGAGGTCCACCAGGCCATGGTGAAGAAACGGGGGCTTGTCCGGTCGGGTCACCCGTCGATGGTGCCCGACCGCTTGTGGGCGCCGGATCCTCCAGACGAGGTCGGATTGGCGCCGATCGTGCCCCGCAATTCGGGGCGATCGGCGGTATCGCGGTCAACCCAGTGGCGGGCGCGAACGGCCGGGAGGATCGCGGTTGCCGGCACGGGGTGTGATCGAACTGCACTCCCCGCGCGGAAGATCGAGATCACCGCGGCCGGCACGTCGTACCATGACCGGCACATGAACAGGAGGACGCGGTCATGCGCGAGCTTGGGCTGTTTCCGGTCACTCTGGTCGGCAGCTTCCCACAGCCGGAGTGGCTGATCGACCGGGCGAAGCTGACCGGCCGGTTCCCGCCGCGGGTGCGCGCCCGGGAACTGTGGCGGCCGGCGCCGCAACACCTGGCGCGGGCCCAGGACGACGCCACCTTGCTCGCCATCCGGGAGCAGGAGGACGCCGGCCTGGACATCGTCACCGACGGCGAGATCCGGCGGGAGAGCTACTCCAACCACTTCGCCACCGCGCTGCTCGGGCTCGACCTCGACCACCCCGGTGAGGCGTTGGACCGCAGCGGGCAGCCGAACCCGGTGCCGAGGGTGGTCGGCCCGATCCGTCGGCCCGAGCCGGTTCAGGTGCGCGACGTGCGGTTCCTGCGCGAGCACACCGATCGCGCCATCAAGGTGACCGTGCCGGGCCCGTTCACCATGTCGCAGCAGGCGCAGGATGACCACTACGGCGACCCGGAGCAGCTCGCATACGCCTACGCCGACGTGGTCAACGCCGAGGTTCGGGACCTCTTCGTCGCCGGCGCCGACGTCGTGCAACTGGACGAGCCGTATCTGCAGGCCCGGCCGGAACCGGCCCGCCGCTACGGCGTAGCGGCGCTCAACCGAGCCCTCGACGGTGTCATCGGCACGACCGCGGTGCACCTGTGCTTCGGGTACGCCGCGCTCATCCATGAGCGGCCCTCGGGCTACTCGTTCCTGCCCGAGCTGGCCGAGTGCCGCTGCGACCAGATCTCGATCGAGACGGCACAGTCCAATCTCGACACATCGGTGCTGAGCGCGTTGACCGGCAAGACGATCCTGCTGGGCGTGGTCGATCTCGCCGATCCGGCGGTGGAGAGCGTGCCGACGGTGGTCGAGCGGGTCCGCCGGGCCCTGCCGTACGTCGCGGCGGAGAAGGTCATTCTCTCCACCGACTGCGGCATGAAGTATCTGCCGTGGGAGTCGGCCGCCGGCAAGCTGCGGGCCATGACCGGGGCCGCCCAGGTCCTGCGGGCCGAGTTCGGCTGACATGGCCTCGCCAGACGGGACCATCCCTGGGCTCATCGCCGCCGCGGCGCAGCGCGACCCGGGCGGGGTCTGGCTGCGCACCGACGAGGGCACCCTGACGTTCGGCGGCGCGGCCGGCCAGGTCGGCTGGCTGGCGCAGCGATTGCGGGCGGCGGGGATCGGCCGCAACGACCTCGTCGTGGTCACCACCCGGACCACTCCGCCCTATCTGCTGTGCTGGCTCGCGCTCGCCGCGCTCGGCGCGATCACCGTGCCGACCGATCCGGCGGCGACCACAGTGGAGCTTGCCGGCCTCCTCGGTCAGGTGCGGCCGCGCGCGCTGATCACCGACGCCGAGGTCGTCGTGCCCGCTCGGGCTGCGGTGCCGGTGCGCCTGGACATCGCGAGCCTCGTGCCGGACTGGCGGGTGGAGGATTCCGACGGTGCCGACCAGCCGGGTGATGTGGCCCCCGACGACGTCGCGGTGCTCATTCCGACGTCGGGCACCACCGGGCGGTCGAAGCTGGTCATGCAGACCCACCGCGCCTACGCCATGGCGGGCGAGGGCTTCCCGTATTGGATGGAGCTCTCGTCGCGCGACCGGCTGATGACCTCGCTGCCGCTGTTCCACATCAACGCGCCGGCCTACTCGGTGCTGGGCTCGCTGGCCTGCGGCGCCGGTCTGGTGCTGCTGCCCCGCTTCTCGGCGAGCGGCTTCCTCGACTCGGCCCGGCGGCACGCTGCGACCGAGTTCAACGCGATCGGCGCCATGCTGGAGATCCTGATGCGCCAGCCGGCCCGGCCCGACGACGCGCAGACGCCGCTGCGGCTCTGCTATACCGGACCATCGCCGGCCCAGGAATGGCAGGAGGCGTTCGAGCGCCGCTTCGGCCTGCAGGTGGTCTGCGGGTACGCGATGTCCGAGTCGCCGTACGGGCTGATCTGGCGGCACGGCACCCGCCCGTTCGGCACGCTCGGGTCACCGCGCCAGCACCCCCGGCTCGGCACCGTCAACGAGGCCCGGGTGATCGATGAGGACGGCCGCAGCTGCGGCCCGGGCGAGACCGGCGAACTGCACCTACGCAACCCGGCGGTGACTCCGGGGTACTGGGGCATGCCGGAGGAGACCGCGGCCACGATCGTCGACGGCTGGTTGCACACCGGCGATCTGGTCACGGTGAACCCCGACGGCACCTACACCTTCGTCGCCCGACGCAAGGAGGTGCTGCGCCGGCGGGGGCAGAACCTCTCGCCGGCCGAGGTTGAGGAGACCATCGTGGCCCACCCGGACGTGCTCGAGGTCGCCGTCATCGGCGTGGCGTCCGAGCTGACCGAGCAGGAGGTCAAGGCGTTCGTGGTCCCGGAGCCGGGTGCGGTGCTGGACTTCGCCGAGCTGCGCGCCTGGACCGCGCAGCGCCTGTCCGCGTTCAAGGTGCCCCGGTTCTGGCAGGCGATCGACGCGCTGCCCCGCACACCCACCGCCCGGGTGGCCAAGCACCGGCTGCCCACTGAACGCACCCCGCAGGAGTACGACGACGCGCTCTCCTCAGCGGAGGAGTCAACCGGCGACGACGACGCGCTCTCCTCAGCGGAGGAGTCAACCGGCGACGCGGAGGCGAAGGCATGACCGGCTACCTCACCTCCATGGGCTCCTCCGACGAGAGCACGATCACGGTGCTCGGCCACGAC
This sequence comes from Micromonosporaceae bacterium, assembly GCA_050264675.1. Lineage (GTDB taxonomy): Bacteria > Actinomycetota > Actinomycetes > Mycobacteriales > Micromonosporaceae > JBLNGJ01. The sequence goes on along the minus strand of JBLNGJ010000209.1, from coordinate 2,529 downwards.
CTGGCCGGTGAGCTCATGGGCCAGGTCGGCTTCGCCGAGCTGGCCTTCTGGTTAGTCGCGCTGCGCCGACCCAGCCCTGGCGAGCGGCGCCTCTTCGAGGCCGTTCTGGTGGCGCTGGCCGAGCATGGCCTGACGCCGTCGGCGATCGCCGCACGGCTGACGCTGACCGGTGCGCCCGAGTCGGTGCCGGGCGCGGTGGCGGCGGGGTTGCTCGGTGGCGGGTCACGCTTTCTGGGCGTGACCGAGGACGCCGGACGGTTCCTGGCCGACGCGCTGGCCGTACACGGCGGACCGGCCGCGCCGGGCAGCGGCACCGAATCCGACGGTGCCGATTTCGACGGTGCCGATTTCGACGACGCCGATTTCGACATGGTGGCCCGGCGGGCGCTGACGGCCTGGCGGGCGGCGGGTGCCGGGCCGGTGCCGGGGCTCGGCCACAACGTGCACCGCGGCGGTGACCCGCGCACGCCGGTGCTGCTGCGCATCGCCGACGAGGAGGGCTTGCGCGGGCCGCACCTGCGGCTGTTCGAGGCGGTGGGCCGGGTGCACCCGGAGGTGCTCGGCCGCACGCTGCCGCTCAACGGGGCTGGCGCGGGCGGCGCGGTGCTGTGCGACCTCGGCTTTCCGGTGTCGGCGCTGCGCGGCTTCGCCCTGCTCGCCCGCACGGCCGGGCTGCTCGGGCACATCGCTGAGGAGATGCGCCGCCCGATCGGCCGGAGCATCTTCGAAGACGTCGACCGCGCCGCGGACTACCAGCCGCCGCCCGCGCCGGCCGGCTGAACGGGTCGGCGCTGACGGCTGGGCAGTGGGCGGCGGATCTACGGCCTGATCCCGCGTACGCCTAGATACGGAAGAAGCAGTTGAGGTAGCGCTCGGCGAGGTCAAGGTCGCCGCGGACGGTGCCGAAGTTGCCGCGTCCGAAGGCGGTGAGCACCATGCTGCCGGCGTCGAACTCGATGTACGCGGGCAGGCTCTCGATCTCGCCCGGTTCGTAGGTCATGCCTTCTTCGGTCAGGGTGACCCGGTAGTCGCCGGCGTTGCGTCCACCCACGCGGATGCCGATGGTGAACGGTTCGGTGACGGCGCCGGGCTTCACTGTGCCCTGCCAGACCGCGAACATGAACGGCACCAACAGGTCGGCGGTGTCGCCGGGCAGACCGTGCGCGAGGCCGGTGCCCTGGCGCATGTCCCAGGAGTGCACGCCGTAGTCCATGAGCTGACCGGCGGCGTAGAAGAACGCGGGCACCGGGCCCATGTAGGCGTGGGTGACCATCATGCCGGTCCACTCGTCGGGTCCGAGCGGGCGCAGGATGTCTTGCAGCCGCTCGAAGTCGGCGCGCAGCCGGGCCATCAGTTCGGCCTGCGGGATGTCGCGCAGCTTGCTGGCGCCCTTGTCGACCAGCTCGCTCATCACCGCGAGACCGTGCGGCGCCGGCGCCTCGCCGACGCCCTGGGCGGCGTCGAAGGACCGGAAGTAGCCCTCGGTCGTGTCGACGATATGGGCGATGACGTCCTTAGTGGACCACCCGGGGCAGGCGGTCGGCGCATCCCAGGCGCCGGGGCGTTCGGCCATCGCAAACATGCGCTCGGCCTCGGTACGCACCACCCGCAGGATGGTGTCCTTGCCCTCGTACGTCATGGCGTTCCACTCGCTCATGTCCAGAACCTCTTCCGCTAGAGCTGATTCCGCTAGAGCCGATTGAGAGAGGAGGGTGGTGCGGTAGTGATTTCGCCGACGGCGCCGGTCGGGCCGCTCGGCCGAGGGCTACTCGTCGAGCTGCCGGCCAGCGAAGTACATCAGCGGGTCGCTGAGAAGCTCGATCTGGATGCCGTCGGGGTCCTTGAAGTACATGGACTCCGGGATGCCCTGGTCTGGCCCGAAGTAGGTCACGCCGGCCGCGTCGAGCCTGGCCCGAAGCTGCTCCCACCGGTCGCGTGGCACCGAGATCGCGATGTGCTGGACCGACCCGATCGACTCCACACCGGGCTGCAGGCCGAGTCCGGGAAAGTCGAAGAAGCCCAGCAGGGTCTGGTTGCCCAGGTCGAAGAAGAAGTGCGAGGAACCCTTGTAGTCGCGGTTCTCCACCAGCTCCACCAACGGAAAGCCGAGCAGGCCCTGGTAGAACTGGATCGTTGCTTCCACATTCGAGCAGATCAGGGCGGCGTGGTGAATGCCCCGGCCGGGTGTGGCCTCGCGCTGCGCCGGTGGCTTCAGGTATTCGGCGCGTAACTGCGCCCGGCGGGCCTCGAGCTCCACCAGTTCAGACTCGGTCGGCATGGCCGGCACCTCCGATCCTTTCCTGAGCAAAGACCTTGGGGGATCGTATACCCACCGGACCCGTCCGGACCGTCCATCCGCGGGGCCAGTTGGCGCGTGCGGGACCGCGTTGTTCACGCACCCGCACGCCGCGGCCAGCGCCGCCCACGGCCGCCGGACTGCTGGCGCGGGTGGTCGGGCCGGTTCGCCATGAGCGCGATATCCCGCTGGAAGGTGGAGTCCGGCTTCACTTTCCGGCGGGTGTCGCCGAG
>JBLNGJ010000208.1:0-2622 GCA_050264675.1 Micromonosporaceae bacterium | reverse complement strand
AGCCCGACGCGGCCGTGCCCGACGATCTGTTCCGGGCGGTGGTGCAGGTGCTCGCCGCGTGGGGCTGGGCCCGCCGCCCCGGCGCCGTGGTGGCGGTGGCGTCGCGGCACCGGCCGCAGTTGGTCGCCTCGCTGGCCCGACGCATCGCCGAGGTGGGACGGCTGCCCTTCCTGGGCGAGCTGCCGCGCACGCCCGGCCATCCCGGCGGGCCGGCGGGGGAGACCAACAGCGTGCAGCGGCTGGCCGCGGTGCACGGCGCGTTCACCCTGCCCGACGAGCTGGCCCGGGCGGTCGCCGGCCTGGGCGCCCCGGTGCTGCTGGTCGACGATGTGATCGCGAGCGGGTGGACGGTCACCGTCGCCGCCCGGCTGCTGCGCCAGGCCGGTGCGGAGGCCGTGCTGCCGTTCGCTCTCGCTGTCGACGGCTGATGTTGCTCCGGCGCGGCTCAAATGTGATCGAGGGCTGCCACGGAGTGTGACCGGATCGTGACGACGCGGGAACACCGGGTTGGCTAGCGTCGGGTCAAGGGGTGAGACGGAGGGAGCGCAGCCATGGGACGTCCGGTGATCGGGCTTACCACGTACGCGGAGGAAGCCCGGTTCGGCCTGCAGGACACGTTCGCCGCGGTGCTGCCGCTGGCCTACGTGCACGCCGTGCACAGCAACGGCGGCCGGGCCGTGCTGATCACACCAGACGACCCCGACGTGGACGTCCTCGAGCGCATCGACGGCATCGTCTTCGCGGGTGGGTCCGATGTGGATCCGAGCCTCTACGGCCAGGCGCCCCACCCCGCCACCTACGTCAAGCCGGAGCGGGACGAGGCCGAGATGTTGCTGCTGCGGGCGGCGATCGAGGCCGACCTGCCGGTGCTCGGCATCTGCCGCGGCATGCAGCTGATGACCATCGCGTACGGGGGCAGCCTGCACCAGCACCTGCCGGACGTGCTCGGCCACGACGGCCACCGACCCAGCGCTGGGGCGAGGTTCGGCCACCACTCGGTCGTGCTCGCCGCCGGTACCGCCTGCAGCAAGATCCTGGGCGAGGAGGTGTTCGTGAACTCCTTCCACCACCAGGGCATCGCCGACCCGGGGCGGTTGACGCCGGCCGGTTGGTCGGGCGAGCACGACCTCATCGAGGCGGTCGAGGATCCCAACCGTCGGTTCGTCATCGGGGCGCAGTGGCACCCGGAGGACACCACCGACCACCGGCTCTTCGCGGCGCTGGTCGAGGCGGCGACCGAACGGCTCCGACTAGCGCGGGTGTGAGCGGCGCGATCGGCGGGACCGGGCAGGTGCGCGGGTTAGGCTCGACGGCATGACTGTGCGCGCCCCGTTGACCCCCGGCGTGATCAGCCCGTGGCGGGAGGTGCCGCCGCAGATCGCCCGTCCGGAGTATGTGGGCAAAAAGGAGCCGATGCGCTCGCCGCGCACCGTGCAGCCGCCGGAGATCATCGAGCGGATGCGGGTGGCCGGGCGGCTCGCCGCCCAGGCTGTGCAGCTCGCCGGGGAACACTGCAAGCCCGGCGTCGCGACCGACGACATCGACCGGGTGGTGCACGAGTTCCTCTGTGATCACGGCGCCTACCCCTCGACGTTGGGCTACAAGGGCTTTCCGAAGTCGTGCTGCACCAGCCTCAACGAGGTGATCTGCCACGGCATCCCGGACTCGACGGTGATCGACGACGGCGACATCATCAACGTCGATGTCACGGCGTACCTGGACGGAGTGCACGGCGACACCAACCAGACCTTCTGCGTCGGCGCGGTGAGCGAGGAGGTGCGGCTGCTGGTCGAGCGGACCCGCGAGGCGACCATGCGCGGGGTGCGGGCGGTGGCGCCCGGCCGGCCGCTCAACGTCATCGGCCGGGTCATCGAGGCGTACGCGAAACGTTTCGGCTACGGAGTGGTGCGCGACTTCGGCGGGCATGGCATCGGAGAATCGTTCCACTCGGGGTTGTTCGTGCCGCACTATGACAACCCGGACCTCACTGTGGTCATGGAGCCGGGCATGACGTTTACTATCGAACCGATGATCACCTTAGGCACCTACCGCCACGACATGTGGCCCGACGGTTGGACCGTCGTTACCAAGGACCGCCGGTGGACCGCCCAGTTCGAGCACATGGTGGCGGTGACCGAAACCGGCCACGAGATCCTCACCCTGCCATGAGTGTGAAAGATCCGGTGAGTCCGCCGGCTGCCCTCGACGACCACCACCACGCCGACGTCTCCGGTGGTTGGCTGCGGCCGGCCGTCTTCGGTGCCATGGATGGACTGGTGACCAACATCGCCCTCATCGCCGGTGTGGGCGGCGGTGGGGTGGGGCCGCGCGCCATCGTGCTCACCGGGGCCGCCGGCCTGGTCGCCGGTGCGATCTCGATGGGGCTGGGCGAGTACACCTCGGTGCGCACCCAGACCGAGCAGGTCGAGGCGGAGGTGGCCAAGGAGCGACATGAGCTCGAGCGCCACCCAGAGGCCGAGGCCGACGAGCTCGCCGAGATGTGGATCAAACGCGGCATGCGGCCCGAGCTGGCCCGCGAGGTGGCCCGGGCCCTGGCCGAGAACCCGGAGGAGGCGCTGCGCGTCCATGCCCAGGAGGAGCTGGGCGTCAACCCGTCCGAGC
>JBLNGJ010000207.1:0-7337 GCA_050264675.1 Micromonosporaceae bacterium | reverse complement strand
CGGTCAACTCGAGCTGACGACGTAGCGCCCACGCATCGACCCGGATGCCCATCGAGCTGAGCTCGTGGCGGCGCCGGGTCACCGGGTTCCACACCAGGATGTCGCCGTTGAGTCCATGGGTGGTCCGGCCCTGCGGGGAAAGCATCGGGGTGACCCAGTCGTCGTAGTCAGCCGCCCGCATCTCGTGCGGGTAGCCATCGTCGAGGGTCCAACCGATGCCGATGATGAAGACCGCCGGAATCTCCTGCAGGATCCGGGTCTCGCGCTGCTTGCGGGGCAGGTCGGGGTAGCGGGCGAGCAGGTCCTCGGCGTGGATGAACGTGATCTCTTCGGGTAGGTCGGGGTAGCCGCCGTCATTGAGCTGAGGGAACAGGCCCTGGACATGCTTCTGCGCGCCGCGCAACACCGACCAGATCCGGCGCACCGTCTCCTTGAGATAGTCCAGGCTGCGCTCCTCCGCGGTGATCACGCGCTCCCAATCCCACTGATCGACATACGCGCTGTGGTCGTGGTCGAGGAAGTAGTCCTTGCGAACCGCCCGCATATCGGTGCACAGGCCCTCACCCGGACCCATGCCGAACTGCTTGAGCGCCAGCCGCTTCCACTTCGTGGCCGCCTGCACAACCTCGGCCTCGACCGGATGCAACCCGTTGTCGTTGGCGATGTGAAACCGCACCGGCGTACGCGAGCCGTCCCGATCCAGCATGTCGTTGACGCCGGACTGAGCATTCACGATCAACGGAACCTGCACCATCTGCAGGTTCAGCTGCCCGCACAGGCCGTCCTCGACATAGCGCTTGACCGCGAAGATCGCCTCCTGAGTCTGTCGCAGGTTGAGGAGGGAGCGGTACCCGTCGGGCAGCACCCGCTCCAGCTCCTCGTAGCTGCCAATCCCTGGACCTGCGAGGTCGGCCACCTTGGCCGCAACGACCGTCTCCATCGGGTGCTCCGTTTCATTGGGGGTGGCACCGGTCAACCGGTCCCGCCGGGCCCCAGTGTGCGAACGGACACGTGGGGATGTCAGAGCCGTTGGCCCGGCCGGCCCGGACGAAGGGCCCGCCATCGCTGCCGGTCGACCCGCTCCGCGCAGCACATGGCGTTGGTCCCGACCGTTCGGGCCGTTTCGCCCTGCGGCGGCCACCGGAGCACACGCAGTCTGGTTAGCGAGCCGTACGAGGGAGGGCACGTCATGAAGGCGAAGGTCGGCGACCGACTGGTCATGGAAGGCACCCATGTCGGTGATCACCGAAGGCGAGGCGTGGTTGTCGCGCTTCGGCATGAGGACGGCAGCCCACCGTACCTGGTGCGCTGGCTTGACGACGGTCACGAAGGGTTGGTCTATCCAGGCCCGGACGCGCACATCGAATCGGCTGGCGACGCGGCCTGACCACCATCTCCAAGGGGGCCGCCGTGTCGGTCACGCACGGGCTGCCTCGGCCAGCGCTGCACACGCGCTGGCCACGCGCGAGCCGTACGGGGTATGGGGCGGCCTTACCGAGTATGAGCGGGTGCGGCTGCTCGCCATCGGCTGGCAGGATCTGGCCGACCGGCGACGGGCCAGGGTGGACGTGGCGCGGCTCGAGGCCAGGCTTCGCCGGGGTTCAAGCAGCCGATGACGTCAGACCGCCGCCGGCTCAAGACCTCGCACAGCCGCATCGACCCGCGCGCGGTCGAGGCCCACAATCACCTCGGCGATGCCGTTGTGGATCAACTGCTTGCCGGTGCCGCCGGTGAGCGCGAGCAGCGCGACCACCGGTCGGTTCTCGGCCAGGTAGCAGGCGCTGAACTCCTCGATGTCGTGTTCGAGGGCGGCCTGGGCGAGCAGCTCGATGAGCGCGGTGGCCAACCCGACCCGCCGCCACGCCGGGTCGACGACGATGGCGACATCGGCCACGCCGTCGCCGATGGCTTCGTACCGAGCGATGGCCACCCCCCGGCCGGTCCGCTCGTCGCCTGCCGCCAGAGCGAACCGACGTGCGTAGTCCAGTGTGGTCAGCCGGGCGAGCAGCGCCGGGTTGACGTGCGGCGCGCCGCCGAGGAAACGGCGGCGTAAGGTGTCCGGGTCAGCGGTCGCGATCGCCTCAGCCAACAGGGTGGCATCGGCCGGGATCAGCGGCCTGATCGCGACCGTACGCCCGTCGCGCAGCCGAAGCCGCCGTTCGTACTGCCGCGGGTAGCCGGGCGGCACCCGGCTCGGGCTCGGCGAGAAGTCCACAGAAGCAGGATCCGGCGCACGAGGCCGGCCGGCACGGGCCGACCGGCCGGTCGACAGGCGACTTTGGACCCGGTGACGTGGCGAGTCAGCCGACCACGCTGAAAGCATGGCGCCTAAGAACTCGACCGTATTGCTGGAGGCCAACGCCGCCGACGTGGTGTTCGACCGCGCGGAGCGGGGTCCCGATCATGCTGCCTTCGCCCGCAAGGTCGACGGCCAATGGCGCGAGGTGACGTCGAAGGAGTTCGCCGACGAGGTCACCGCACTGGCCGCGGGCCTGGTTGCCATCGGGATCCAGCCGGGCGACCGGGTTGCCTTGATGTCGGGCACCAGCTACGAGTGGGCGCGGTGCGACTTCGCCATCTGGACCGTGGGTGCGGTCACCGTACCGATCTACGAGACGTCCTCGCCAGCACAGATCGAGTGGATCGTCGCCGACTCCGGCGCCACGGCGGCGTTCGTCGAGAACGACACCATACGGTCGACCGTCGAGAAGGCGACCGGCGGCGCGATCCGGCACGTGTGGACGATGGACCAGCCCGGTCTGCGACCCCTGATCGACGCCGGCCGGCACCTGTCGGCCGGCCAGGTGGGACTACGGCGGCACGCGACCGGCGGCGACTCGCTCGCCACCATCGTGTATACCTCCGGCACCACCGGCCGGCCGAAGGGATGCGTACTCACCCACGGCAACCTGATGGCCGAGGTACGCGGCATCGCGCGTGCCGACGGGATAAGCGAGCACGTGCTGACCGAGGACTCGTCGATCCTGCTGTTCCTGCCGTTGGCGCACATCCTCGCCCGGGTGGTCCAGCTCGCCGCGGTGTACAACGGCGCCCGGCTGGGACACACCAGTGATGTCCGCAACCTCGCCGCCGAACTGCGCCGCTTCCGGCCGACTGCGGTGCTGGCCGTGCCGCGGGTGTTTGAGACCTTCTTCAACACGGCCGCGCTCACCGCGGCCACCGAGAGGCATTCACGGCTGTTCGACGCGGCGGAGGCCACCGCAGTCGCGTACAGCCGGGCGCTGGATCAGGGCGGCCCGGGCTTATGGCTGCGCGGGCGGCACCGGATCTTCGACCGACTGGTCTACGCCAAGTTAAGGGCCGCGCTCGGGGGCCGAGCCGCGTACGCGGTCAGCGGTGGCGCCCCGTTGGAGCCTCGGCTGGGGCACTTCCTGCGCGGGATCGGCGTCACGATCCTCGAGGGCTACGGCTTGACTGAGACCACCGCCGCGGCCACGCTGAATCTGCCGGCCGCCCAACGGATCGGCACGGTCGGCCGGCCGCTACCCGGTTGCCGGGTTCGCATCGCCCACGACGGTGAGGTGCTCGTCCGGGGTGGCATGGTGTTCTCCGGCTATTGGCGCAACGACACCGCTACCGATGACGCATTCGATGCCGGCTGGCTGCGCACCGGAGACACCGGGACGCTGGACGCCGAAGGCTATTTGACGATCGTCGGGCGCAAGAAGGACATCATCGTCACCGCGGGCGGCAAGAACGTCGCCCCGGCGTACCTTGAGGACCAGCTACGCCGACACTGGCTCATCGATCAATGCGTACTCGTCGGCGACCGCCGCCCATACATCGCGGCGCTGGTCACCCTCGACCAGGGCGGGTTCGCCCGGTGGTTGCAGACGCAAGGCCGGTCGCTGGACACGACGGTGGCCCAGCTGCGCGACGACCCGCAGCTGCGCGCCGCCGTGCAGGTCGCCATCGACAGCGTCAATCGAACGGTGTCGCGCGCCGAGGCCATCCGACGGTTCCGCATCGTTGCCGACCCGTTCACCATCGGCGACGAGCTGACCCCGACCCAGAAGGTCCGCCGCCAGTACGTACTCGACAAACTCTCCGACGAGGTCGACGCGCTCTACCCGCACGTGACGCCGCCGCGCGAAGTACGAACGTGAATCAAGGTGCCGCCGGCATCGGCCGCACGCCGATCGGTTCGGCGCACGGTTTAGCCTGAAGCGACGCGCCGAATGGCCCGGCCGTGGTAAGGGTAGTGAGTAACCTCTTCTGACGGAAGAAGCCGGGGGAAGCCATGACGCTGCCTGTGCTACGTGCACCGAGCCTGCTGGGCCGGTGGGACCCGCTGCGCGAACTCGACGATCTGCACGACCGAATGAGCCACCTGATCGCCTCGGCGTTCGGCCCTGGCCAGATGCTGCCCACCGCTGCCTGGACGCCACTGGCCGACGTCAGCGAGACCGACGACGCTTACCTCGTCGAGGTGGACGTGCCTGGCGTCCAACGCGAAGACATCGCGGTGGAGGTGACCGGCAACGAACTCGTCATCACCGGCGAGTACAAGCAACGCGAACGCACCGGGATGGCTCGCAGCCACACCCGCCGGGTGGGCAGCTTCCAGCACCGCACGATCCTGCCCGGCGATATCAACGCCACAGGCGTCAGCGCGGACCTCGCCGAAGGCGTGCTCACAGTGCGCGTGCCCAAGAGCGAAGCGGCCAAGCCACGCCGCATCACCATCGAGGCCCACTAACCGCGAGATGAGCCGCGCACCGCGACGGTCCGGGCATCGACATATGACCGGCAGCCTGCTACCGAGTGGCCGCCAGGGCCCCCTCCGGTTCGGCCGCCGGCTCCGGCAGATCCGGCAACCGATCGTCCTCACCAATGCTGAGCGCCCGCCGGACCGCCACGGTGACCGCGACGGCCACGACCAGGACACCAGCACCAACGGCGAGCCACTTGAGACTCCGCCTGCTCATCGCAACCCCTTTCGGCCGTCGGTCCGGCTGGTCGCGGACCTCCACGGATCAGCGTCCGCGCCGGTTCGGCGGCGCGCGAGGGCAGCAAGTCCCCGCACCAGGGGCCAACCGTCTGCCGAGAAGCCTCCGCAAGAAGGCCGGCCGGCCGTGGCGGCCACGGGCCGGTTCATGACTGCAGGGTGAGAACCTGTGTCCGTCCGCCAATGGATGGATCGTGAGTTTCGACCTGAAGCGTGAACAGGTCGTCAGCGCACCCGCCGAGGCCGAGCTGGTAGGCGATGGGCGAGTCATCCGGTGCGAGGATCTTGTAGGCGATCTCGACCTGGCTCAGCCCCGGGCGCCATCGGCGTAGCTGGATGGTGTGACTCGGCCGGTCCGTCGTGCGCCAGTAGGCGTAGCTGCCGCACATGGTCAGGGCGGCCCCTTCGAGGTAGCCCAGCCCCACGGTTGCGCCGCGATCGGTGGCTTGCAGCGGAACGTCCGGCCCCGGCAAGGCCTCGACGATGGGCGCCGCGCTCCAGACCGACTCGCCGCCGACGGTGGTGGTGGCGATCGTGGTGCAGGCGTCGGCCGGACCGACGGTGATCAGCTGGGTGCCGCGGATGCCCCGGCCGGTGCGGCACGTGGTCAACGTGGGCCCCTGCACGTGCAGCCAGGTGGCGCCGTCCTCGCCGGCCGTCAGGTAGTAGCCGACCGACTCGCCCTCCCCGTCACCGGCGCACTCCACAGTCGAACCGCGCATGGTCGACAGATCCACCATGGCTACACAGTTGAAGGACTGGTTGTTCGTGCGCTTGACGTTCGCGCTGTAGAAGTAGCGACCGTCGTCAGTCACCGTCGCCCGGTGACCAAAGGCCGACGCCGGCGGAGCCGAGGCGATATCGACCAGGCGGGTGACCCTCCCGGTCACCAGGTCGTAGATGACCACCTGGGTTCCGTTGGGGTCGCCCCCGGTGTCGACGTCGGCCACGACAAGCTTGTCACCAGCAAGGTCGGCGAAAGCCACTTCCCATTCGGGCCCAACCGTCGTGTGCCGCAGTACGACGGCATTGTCGGCGCACCGCCGAACCACCACCGTGCGCGGGTCGGTGGTGTGCGACACGACGTACCGGGCCGAGACCACGTCGACGCCGGAGAATGGTTGGCTCGGCGTCGTGCCCAGGTCCAGCCACGGCAGGCCAGAGCGCTCTACCAACGGCAACGGTCCGGTCAGCCCAGAGGGGCTTGTGCTCCGCGTCGGCGAGCCACTCGACGACTCGGGCCCGGGTCGGTGACTCGCGCCGGTGCACGCAGAGAGCACGGACGTCAGGCATGCTGCGGCTATCATCGGCCAGGCCCGGGGGAGCAAGATCAGCACTTCCAGCTAAGGGCCGATCCGGCCTGATCTGTCATGAGCCAACGCTGTCGGTCGACCGCACCCCTGGCCAGGGCCTAGTGACCCGAGTGCGGGTCCGATAGCCCCACTCCGATCGCGTGGCGTGCAGCCCTGCGCGATAGTGGTCGCGGATATAGCCTGTGAATGCCGCCCGGGGGCCCCCGAGGATCGAGGCGGCCGTACTTTCCTCCGCTGTGGTATTGACCGTTGCACAACTAGCGGTGGTGACGCCGGCCAACGCCGCACCGGCTCCGCCGCCCTGTCTAACCCCGGCCACGGGCCAAGCCTCTGCGCGGGAAACGTCACCTTCTCCTCGTACTATCTGAGCACCGCCTACCGGCCCATCCAGGGCGCGCCCGGCGCCGCGATCCAGCCGACCGTCCAGATCAACTTCAACCACTCGGTAGCGAACGTTCGGGCCTTCACCAATGACCCCGATTACTCGGGCAATAAGGCGTGGGTCCACAGGAGCGGATGTTGCTGGATACAGCTACCCATCGTCAGCGGCGACGGCACCCCGGGAGTGTTCACCTCCACCGGCCCGGGCGCACTTGTCCGGCCAGCGTCCTCGCGGCCACGGCAGTCAGGCGCGGCGGCAGGCGGCGTCGACGAGGGTGCGGGCGGCGGTCTTGGCGGCCGCGGGCGTGGTCGGGTCGGCGTCGAGGACGCCGGCGGAGAGTCCGCCATCGAGCAGCAGGGTGAGCTGGCGGGCGAGCAGGTCGGGGTCGACGGCCCGGGCCCGCCGGGCCAGATCGGTCACCCACGCGCGGACGACCGTCTTGTGCTCGACGGTGCGGGCGTGCACATCGCCGTTCGGGTTGGACTCGGCGGCGGTGTTGATGAATGCGCAGCCGTGGTAACCGTCGCGCCGGCCGGCGGAGGCGAGGGCGTCGAACATGCCGACGAGCTGGTCGCGGGGCTTGTCACCGGCGGCGGGGGGGGGGGGCCGCCCGGGGCGGGCCCCCGCCCGGGGGACCCCGGCCCGGCAGGCCCGCCCCCCCCCCGCCACGCGG
>JBLNGJ010000206.1:0-2881 GCA_050264675.1 Micromonosporaceae bacterium | reverse complement strand
GCTCGAGGCGGCATCGCTGCAGCTGGCCGAGAAGGAGCGGACCTGGCTGTGCGCCGGCTGGACCCAGACCACGCCGGGGTACGCGATGACCGAGATCACCGTCGCTGAGCCGGCCCTGGCCTGGACCGCCGAGGAGGTCGAGCAGGCGACCGCCGCGCTGCTCGCCCAGCTCAGTTAGCGCGGCAGCCATCGGCCGAGCGGAGGCAACCCAGGCCACGCCGCCGGAATCCGGGCGTCGTACTCTGCTCCGGCAGGGGTGACGAGCACCGACGGCGAGGGGGCCACAGATGTTCGGACGGCTGGGACGGTTCGTCGTCGACCACCCATGGCGGGTCATCGCCGCCTGGGTGCTGGCCACCATCGCGATCGTCCTGTTCGCCCCGTCGCTCAGTGATGTCGAGCAGCGCGACCAGGCCGGCTTCCTGCCGGCGAACTTCGAGTCCGTCCAGGCTCAGGCACTGGCCAAGCGCGCGTTCGGGGAGAGCGGCATCACCCGGGCCACCGCCACCATCGTGGTCAAGCGCGACGACGGGCAGCCGTTGACCGACGCCGACCAGGCCGAGGTCGGCGAGCTCGCCACCCGCCTGCAGCAGGCCGGCATCGACAAGGTGACCGGAGCCGTCACCGGCCCGCCAGCGGTCTCACCCAACAAGCTCGTCCAGCTGGTCAACGTGGGGTTGGAGGGTCTGCCGTACGACCCGGAGGTGGCTCAGGTCGTGCAGCACATCCGCGACGCCGCCAAGCCGATGCTCGCCGGCACCGGTCTGTCGCTCAAGGTGACCGGCGACGCGGCCCTGAACCTCGACAACCAGGACGCGTTCGCCAACGCGCTGATCATCGTTGGGCTGGCCACCGTCCTGCTCATCATCGGCCTGCTGCTGATCATCTACCGCAGTCCGGTCGCGGCGCTGCTGCCGATCGTCAGCGTCGGGTTGGTCAGCGCGATCGCGCCTCGCCTGATCGCCACGCTGGCCAAGGTTACCGGGCTGCAGACCGACCAGTCGCTGCCGATCATCTTGACGATCGTGCTCTTCGGCATCGGTACCGACTACATCCTGTTCCTGCTCTTCCGCTACCGGGAACGGCTACGCGCCGGCGACGAGCCGAAGCCGGCCCTGGTGCTCGCCATCACCCGGGTCGGCGAGGTGATCGCCTCGGCCGCTGGCGCCGTGGTCATCGCGTTCAGCGCCCTCGTGCTCGCCCTCTTCGGCGGGTTCAAGAGCCTCGGTCCGGGCCTGGCGATCGCGGTAATCGTGATGGCCCTCGCCGCGATCACCCTCGTCCCGGCGATCGTGGCGCTCATCGGCCCGCGGGTGTTCTGGCCGTCGAAGTCGTGGCAGCGCACGCCGAGCGGCAGCACGTTCCAGCGGCTCGGCGCGTTCACCGGCCGCCGGCCAGCCGTGGTGGCCCTGATCTCGGGCGGGGTGATGGTCGCGCTCGCCCTGGCCGCGTTTGCCTTCAAGACCGACTTCGACCAGTTCAGCCAGCTGCCGCAGAACACCGAGTCGGCGCAGGGCCTGGCCGACCTGCAGCGCGGCTTCCCGGTCGGTGCGTTGAACCCGACCACCGTCTACGTCAGTGGCACCAACGGCGAAAAGCTCGACCCGGGCGCGTTGGAGCAGTTCGCCAAGCGTCTCACCGCGGTGCCCGGCGTGGGCGGTGCGATGCCGGTGCCCACCAGCCCGACCGGTAGCCCGGTGCAGCTCAACGCCGATGGCACCGCCGCTCAGATCAACCTGCTGCTCAACGACGGTGCCTACAGCAAGGCGGCGCTCACGCTCACCGGGGCCGGTGGTGAACTGCGCACCGTCGCGCACCAGGCCACGCCACCCGGGACGACGGCGCTGGTCGGCGGCATCAGCTCCGCATTCGCCGACATCTCCGCCGCGAACGACCGCGACCTGCGGGTCATCTTCCCCGTCGCCGGCCTGCTCATCGCGATCATCCTGGCGCTGCTGCTACGCAGCCTCGTCGCCCCGCTCTACCTGATGGCCGCGGTCGTGCTGGGCTTCTTCGCCACCCTGGGGGCGACCGTCATCGCGTTTCAGGGCATCGGCGGCGACGCCGGCATCTCGTTCCAGTTGCCGATCATCCTCTACCTCTTCGTGGTCGCGATCGGCACCGACTACAACATCCTCATGATCGCCCGGCTGCGCGAGGAGGCGCGCGAGGGCAACGACCCGCGTACCGCGGCCGACCTGGCGGTCGAGCACGCCGGGCCCTCCGTCGGCGCGGCCGGCCTCATCCTCGCCGGCACGTTCGGCTCGCTGCTGCTGGCCGGCCTGGCCTTCCTGACCCAGATGGGCTTCGCCGTCTCCACCGGCATCATCATCTCGGCCTTCGTGATGTCGATGTTCCTGGTACCGAGCGTGACCGCGCTGCTCGGGCACACGGCCTGGTGGCCCGGGCACGGCGATGCCGTCACGGTGCCGGCCGGCGAGACCCGTCCGGCGGACTCCGTCCATTAGGGACAAGCGCGCCTCATCGGCTCCGGAAGCACGTCCACGCGGCGAAGGGACATGACGAACGCGCCGGACGCCGCCCGGCCGTAGACCTTGCCGGCCAGGGCCGCGACGAAGACGGTCGCGAGCAGCAGGCGGCTGGCGAGTTCGACGTAACGCACGAACCGCAAGATAACCGGTGCGGTTGTGATCAACAACGCGGGCTGGCCGGCCGGAGGATGTGGCGATCCGGGTCGGGTCGGCCAGCATTCGTAGGGTGGCGCGAAGCCGCCGCAGCGTCCCGGAAGGTCGAACATGATCCGTGAGCATTTCATCCCGTTTCGCGCAACCGATGTGGTCTCGATGTGCGCCGATGATCTGCCGGCGTCTGACCGTGAGTCGTGGCGGGGGGTGGCCCGGCGACACCCCCCCCCCCCGCC
>JBLNGJ010000205.1:0-7006 GCA_050264675.1 Micromonosporaceae bacterium | reverse complement strand
GCTGACCCTTACCGATCGGCATCACCAGGTCGATGACCCGGGTGGTGAGAATGTGCGGCTCGGTCTCCAGGCGCAGCCGCTCCTGCGGGTAGAGCGGGGTCAGCTTGTAGAACTCCGGCCGACGCCGTGCCTCCTCCGGATCCATGCCGTTGATGGTGTCCAGGCGGACCAGCGGCTTGTACTTGTCCCGGCGGGGTCCACCCTCGTGGGCCGACCGGCCTGACGCGGCCTCACCGAGGACCAGGTCACCACGGCGCAGCCCGTACTTCTTGATCTGGGCCATCGACACGTATACATCGTCTGGACCGGGGGCATAGCCCGACGTCCGCACCAACGCGTAGTTATCCAGCACGTCCACCACGCCGGTCATCGCGACCAGGACATCGTCATCGACGTTGGCAACGACGGGCTTGGGTGCGGGCCGCCCGGCGCGGACCCTGCGGTTCCGGTTGGCGGGCCGGGACGGCTCGCGATTGTCGGTAGCTCTTGCGTCCGAACGGTTGCGGACGCCGACCATGACATCGGTCGTACTCATAGATTCTCCTTGCGTAGGGCAGACACAACCGCCAACGGTGTTGCCCACCGCGCCCGACGTGAATGGGTGCAATGAGGCACAACGGCTGGGCTCGTCCGTTGGAGTGGTCGGAGGCGGCGCTCGTCCGTTTTGGCGGCGCCTGGTGAATTTGAAAGACCCTCACCGGGGCTCTGAACATCCCGGGGGCGGCAGAGCCACCACATCATCGGGATGCACTCAGGCTACACCGTCCGCGCGGTAACGGCAAACGTCGGCGGATCTAACCGATCGCCAGCGAACGCACCTCGTCCAGTGGGCCTGACCGGGTTCATCAAGTCAGTCCACATTGGATGAGTTCGCGCCGATCGCGCCGGTTAACGGCGAGAGCGGCCCGCCAGGTTCCCAGCCGGCATATACCGGCTGGGAACCTCACGAACCGTGGGCCGCGGCGGTACGTCGACGCAGCGACGGTGCGCGGCGGTTGCGTCAGTAGCCGACGGTGTAGCTGACGTTGACCGAGAGCGTGCCCGTGCCGGCTGTGCCGGTCCCGAACGGGTTCGCCGCGCCGGGGAACGTGTCGGCGTTGCCGTACCAGTTCGTCCCGCCGTCACCACCCCGGTTGCGCGCGACGCCCTCGGTGCTGCCGGTGTGGATGACGATCCAGTACGCGCCGGGGTCCAGCGGCGTCGCCGGCGCGGTGAACGTCACCCACCCGCCGGTCGCGCCGGCGGCCACGGTAACCGTGTTGCTCTCGACGAGCCGGGCCGCGGGTAGGCCGCCGCTGTCGCGGTAGAGCACCATCTTCATCGACTGGCTGCCGGCCGCCCCGCCGGTGCCGTCGAGGTACGCCGAGAAGCTCAGCAGCGTGGCCTTGTCGGGCAGGGTGAACTTCGAGCCACGCTTATAGTCCCCGCTCATGCCGCTCGACGGGGTGGTGCCCACCGTGGTGCGCCCGAAGGTCTTCGGCCGGTCCGTGAGCCGGTTGAACCCCACCGGTGGTGGGCTCACGCTGGCGTACCCCCCGACGCCGTGCTGGTCGGAGACGTGGGTCACGCCCTGGACGGTGGCCCACTGCGTGGCTTCCGCCGTGGTGTTGGCGATGATCAGGACGCGGCGGTGGCCGAGGTTCCCGAAAGCGTGGCCGGCCATGTTCTTGTGGTACTGACTGCTGTATGGGTGGTGCTCGATGCAAACACCGTCGATGTACGCCTCGGCCTGAGCGGCACCGTCCCAAACAGTCGCGTCGGCGTCGTCCCATACATTGTTCGTCACGATGATAAACCGCGGGTTCACCTGCCGGCGTACCGTGTCGAGCCGATTGACGAGGTCCACCGCGCCCTGGGTCCACTTGTCCCGCTCCACCTGCGGCCACGAACCCCAGTTGGTGAGCGAGCCCCAGAGACGGGCACCAATTGCGTCCAGAAACACCCCATCGACCTTGTCTTCGATCATGAGGTCGCTCACGTAGGCTACAACGCTGTCGCTCCAGGCGGAACCGACCTGGATGTCGGTCAAATGCATGCCCTGATAGTTCGACCGCTGCCCGTAGGTCGGGTAGGGCCACAGCGGCGTGGTGGCGAGGTCACCGCCGTAGAAGTCGGTGTCGGCTGCGCAGACTTGCGAGTCCGGGCGCTCGACCGTGTCGAGGTAGGCAAGAACCTCCGCTCCGTTCGCCTGTGCGGCGGTGAATGCGGGGTCGTACCGGTTGCAGCGCCCGGTGATGACCATGCCGGTCGGGTGCCCGTACTGCGCGACTCCGGTCACCGAACCGTATGCGAACCCCAATGGGTTGGTCGGATAGCTGTTCGCCGCTTCCGCGGCGGGTAGTTGAATCGCCTGCACGGTTACCACCGCACCAGCGATAACGGCTACGACAGCTATCGCCGCCGCGAATGTCCTTCTCATTTGCCACCCCCCAAGGACGTCTCGTCTTGGCACACACCTTTCCATCCCGACGTGATCGGTAAACTTCGGACTCGGAGCGAGTTCCCGGCCGACGTGCGGCAGGCCGCGGTGAACCCGTTACGCGTCAGTAAAGTCCGCCATTCGTCGTCAGTCCGCGCTCGCCGTCACCAATTGCGACCAGCATGTGCAGGTCGAGGAGCCTGGCGTTGTCCTGCTCATTTCCCATGTGACAACCGCATCGACCACCAGCACCACCCTGGACGTCGGCGTCATGTTCTCGCGGATCGAACGACTCAAGCAGGAGTTGGCGGTAGATCCACAGCGGGCCAACGTAGATAACCCTTATGCGTGAGCACGCCGAGCTGGTAACGGACACTGGAGGGTGAACCCAACCCCACCGCCTCACCGATCTCTTGAACGGTGGGTGGGTAGCCGCGCCGGTCGACCGTCTCCCGGATGAAGTCGAGGATCCGCCGCTGACGGGGGGTCAGGTCGTCTGTGAACACGTGCGTTCCCCTCTCGTGCGGAGTTCTGCACGGCTCCTAATGTAATCGCCAGGCGGGCAGATTTCAAACAAATGTTCGACTCGAGGTCAGGCGCACAATCTCATTCAATAGCTATTCAGACATCAGAGAAGCGGCGTATCGATTGCCCCGGACAATCCGCCCTCCGGCGCGGCCCACCACTCCGCGAACGGCCCTCCCGACCAGGCTCGTGTCGGCTAATCATCAGCCCGAGGGAGACGAACGGTTCGTTCGTGGGATGTCGTTGACGAGCTGTCGCCTCTAGTCTGACAGCCCTTGGTCCACCTTGGAGGGGCGGACCGTCGACTGTGGCCGGGAGGCGACACGTGAGATTACGAGCCCTAGCCTTTGTCGTATGTAGCGGGTTGCTCATGAGCACGATCGCGATCTCTCCGGCGCACGCAGCGGGGCCGTCCTCAGGCCGGGGGAGCCAGCGCCCGTCACCGGCACCCCGGCACCCGGCGATCGACGAGTCGCGGATGGATCACAACCGCGCTCCGGATAAGGCCGCCCAAGCGGCGGCCGAGCGGCGCGGACTGTCGGTTCGATGGGATCCGGGCACCGGTCTGCCGCGCCAGATCCGCTCATCCAGCGGCGTGCTCGCCCGGACCACCGGCGACCGCGGGCCGGCGGCACTAAAGTACCTCGACGACAACCGTGACGTCTTTGGATTGTCCCGTTCGGACACACGAAGCGTTGTGGTGACCAAGACCTACACCGACGACTCTGGCATCACCTACGTCTATCTGTCCCAACGGGACGGAAGCCGCCGCGTGTTCGGCAGCGGGGCGATCGCTACCTTTGATGGCAGCGGAGCTCTGGTCGCGGTGGCCGGTCGACTGTACCCGCAGGTCGGCGGCGGCCCGGCGGCGATCGGAGCCGAGGCCGCGGCACTGCATGCCGCGAAGTCGGTGGGCCGCACCAGCTCCCAGGCGCCTCAGCGCAAGGGCGAGGACGCCAAGGGCCGGGTGCGGATGACCAACCCGTACGCCGCCGGGCTCGCGAACCCGCTCGACATCGTGGCCGAGCAGGTAACGGTGCGCACTTTGCGGGGCGATCGTCCGGCGTGGCTGCTCGATCTCGATGTCGACCCGGTGAGCTGGTACGAGATGGCGGTGGACGCCCAGAGCGGGCAGATCCTGTACCGCCAGAACCGCTACTCGTTCTCCGGGCCGGAAGGCACGGTGTGGACCAGTCAGAATCCGACGACAACCCGCTCGATCCAGCCCTTTACCGGGTGGGTGGGCGACCGGGCCACGTCGGGCAACAACGCGAATGTGTACGAGGACCGGGACGGCAACAACGCCTCCGACTATCAGACCCAGACGCCGGCCTCGGGTGACCCGAACTACCAGCACTTCAACTACGGTTTCACCAACGCGTGGGAGACCAACGCCAACGGCACGGCGGCCAGTCTGAACACCGACCGCGATGCGATTTTGACCCAGTACTTCTACTGGCAGAACTGGACCCACGACGTCTTGTACTCGCTCGGCTTCAACGAAGCATCGGGCAACTTCCAGGTCGACAATTTCGGCCGTGGCGGCACGGGCGGTGATGCCGTCCAGGCGGAGGCCTTCGACAGCTTCAACACCGGCAGCAGCTGCAACGCCAACTTCGGCACCAACGGTGACGGTACCGCGGCCCGGATGCAGGTCTTTGTCGGCGACGGCTCCAGTGCGACCTGTCCGTACCGGCTCAGTGAGCTGGAAGGCGACACCATCGTCCACGAGACCGGCCACGGCGTGTTCACGCGACTGATCAACGGTGGCGGGGGTGAGGGCAGCGGGGTCCAGACCGGTGGTATGGATGAAGGCATCGGGGATTTCCTCGCCTCCTCATTCTTTGACGACCCGGTGGTCTTCGAGTGGGACTCCAACAACGCCTCCACCGGGCTGCGAAGGGTGCGCTACGACACCAGCACCTGGACCCTCGACGACGTCTGCAACAACGGTTGCGAGGTGCACAACGACGGCGAGATCTGGGCCACGGCGCTGTGGGACCTGCGCGAACTGATGATCGCTCGGTACGGCGGGCCGGGCCGGCCCCGCGCGGAGCGGCTGGCCCTCGACGGGATGCGGAGCACGCCGTCCTCAGCGGACTTCCTCGACGGTCGTGATGGCATCCTGACCCGCGACGCGGCCGCCGGCAGCCCGGACCGTTGCCTGATCTGGGCCGCGTTCACCCGCACCGGCATGGGCGTGAGCGCCACCGTGGCCGCGAACCAGACGACCGTCACCGAGGCCACCGACGTTCCGGCCGAGTGCCGGCCGACCGCGCAGGCGGGCGGACCGTACACCACCCCGGAGGGAACCGATGTCACGCTCAACGGTGGCGGATCGACAAAAGGCTCGCACGCCAGTGCGGGCGCGATCGCTACGTACCAATGGGACCTGGACAACGACGGCCAGTACGACGACGCCACCGGTGCAACGCCGACATTCAGCAATGTCGGCAACGACGCCAGCTTCACGGTCGGCCTCCAGGTGACCGATGCGTACGGTGTGACGGCCACCGCCACCTCGACCGTTACCGTGACCAATGTGGCGCCGACGGTCACGCTGCAGTCGATCTCGTCGACCCCTGAGAACAGCGCGATCACCCTGACCGGTGTCATCAGCGATCCCGGTTGGCTGGACCCGCTGACGGCCACGGTCAACTGGGGTGACGGTGCCGGTGCGCAGGGTCTTTCCGGCACGCTGGAGAACACCCGGCCCAACGCGACGCTGAGCTTCTCGACCTCGCACACGTACGGCGATGATGGCTCGTTCACCATCCAGGTGTGTGGCAGCGACGACGACACCACCACCTGCAACTCGGTGGTCGCGGTCATCACCAATGTCGATCCGACCGCGGCCATCTCCGCTGCCGGGCAGACGACGTACAACGGTCAGCAGGCGTTCATCGCCCACGCCGGCCAGGCGATCGACGTGACCGGCTCGTCGACCGACCCGGGCAGCGACGATCTCACCCTGACCTGGGCGTGGGGAGATGGCACCTCGAGCAGCCTGACCTCGCTGGTGAACGCGCCAGCGACCGACCCCGATCCGAGTCCGTCCAGCCAACCCCGCGACGTGACCGGGACCAGGTCCCACACGTACGCCGACGCCTGCCTGTTCAGCCTGTCGTTCACCAGCGCCGACGATGACAACGGCAGCGGCTCGGCCAATGCGATCGTCATCATCACCGGCAATGCCGACCGGGCGCGCAGCCAGGGTTACTGGAAGGTCCAGTACGACGGCAAGCCGCCGAACGACTTCACCGCGGCGCAGCTGAACTGCTTCCTGCAGATCGCGTCGTTCATGAGCTCGGTGTACGACGGGCTGACCCCGGTGCAGGCGTACGCGATCCTGAGCTCGACCTCCAGCCAGCCGCGGCCGCTGCTGTCCAAGCAGCTGTTGGCGGCCTGGCTGAACTTCGCCAACGGCTCCTACGACCTGGGCACTCCGGTGGACACCGACGGCGACGGGAGCAACGACAGCACGTTCGGGGCGGCCGTGGCCACCGCTGAAGCGGTCTACAACAACGCCTCGGCGAGTAAGGCGGACCTGCTCGTACAACAGAAGATCCTGGAACGGATCAACCTGCGTGATGGCGGCTGATCGGATCGCCGCGGGACTCGCCGCCCTCGCACTCCTCACCGGGTGCGGGGGCGGCGACCGTCCGGCGATGCCAACCGGCGTGAGCCCATCCTCGCCCCGCCCGGTTCCATCGACCTCGCCGAGCCAACCCGTGCGGCAGGTGATCACCGACGCCGACCACGGGCGGACGATCAGCGTGTCGGTCTCGGACGCCGTGATTGTGCGGCTTACCACGGGAACCGGCGCCGCCTGGACCGACCTGCACACCGCCGGGCCGGCCGAGGCCATTCCGGTGAACTACCGCACGGACCCCGGCTACCGCGAGTGGGAGATCCGGCTCAGCGGCCCCGGCACCGTCATCCTCGAAAGCTCATGCTCCGGTCCGGGGTGCGAACGGCCGCTCTTCCGCGTCTCGTTGCAGACCTGACCGCAGGTGTCCCCCGAAACGGCCGCCCAGGAAAAGCGCCGATGATGGCGGTTAT
>JBLNGJ010000204.1:0-2850 GCA_050264675.1 Micromonosporaceae bacterium | reverse complement strand
ACGTCTCCGCGTTCGGCCCCCGCGCCATGGAGATCGCCATCCGCATCGGTGACGGCTACATCTCCACCCAGCCGGAGGAGGACCTCGTGCGCCAGTTCCGCTATTCAGGCGGCGGTCAGAGGCCGACGGTCGGCCTGATGAAGGCCTGTTACGCGGGCAGCCGCGAGGAGGCGGTCGGCATCGCCCACCGGCTGTGGGCGACGTCGGGCCTTCCCGGCGAACTGTCACAGCTGCTGCCGACGCCGCGCCATTTCGAGCAGGCGGCCTCGCTCGTGACCGAGGAGAAGACCGGCCATGCGCTGCCCTGCGGTCCGGACGCGAAGGCCCACCTCGAGTTCGCCGGCCGCTACAAGGACGCCGGCTTCGATGAACTGCATGTGGCCGCGATCGGCCCGCACTACCGGGAACTGATCGCCCTCTACCGCGACGAGGTGCTGCCCGCGCTGACCTGAGCCGTCCGCCGGTGGGCCCATGCGCTCACCGGTACCAGCGCCACCCCCAACGCCACGAACACAACCCGGACCGGGCCAAGCTCGCGGTGGATCGGGCGGTCCGGCTCGCGGCCGGCGTGACGCTCGCCCGGGACCTGGGCAACGAACCAGGCGGGACGCTGACCCCGGCGGCGCTCGCGGAACGCGCGGCGGAGGTGGCGACCTCGTCCGGTCTGGCCTTCGAAATGTGGGACCGGGACCGGATCGTGACCGAGCGGCTGGGCGGTCTGCTCGGTGTCAACCGCGGCTCGACCCAGCCGCCGCGGCTGGTCAAGCTCACCTGGTCCCCCGACAGTCCCCAAGGGACGGTGGCGCTCGTGGGCAAAGGCGTCACGTTCGACTCGGGTGGCCTAACCATCAAGCCGATCGAGATGATGTTCGACATGAAGCTCGACATGGCCGGCGTAGGTGCCGTGCTCGGCGCGATGTCGGTCCTGCGCGACCTTAATGCCCCCGTCCGCGTGGTCGGTTGGCTGCCCATGACCGACAACATGTCCGGCGGCGACGCGACGCGGATCGGGGACGTGCTGCGGATCCGCAACGGAACCACGGTCGAGATCACCAACGCGGATGCGGAGGGGCGGCTCCTGCTCGCCGACGGACTGTCACTGGCAGTGGAGGAGGCGCCGGACGCGATCGTGGACCTGGCGACGTTGACCGACACGGTGCCGATGGCGGTGGGCCGGCGCGTCGCCGGGCTGTTCGGCAACCACGACGGTTGGCGGAACCAGGTGGTCGCGGCCGCGGCGCGGGCCGGCGAACAGGTGTGCCCGCTGCCGCTGGACGGGGTCGAGCGGCGGAAGCTGGACTCCAAGATCGCAGATCTGGTCAACACACCCAACCAGCGGTACGGCCAGTCGGCGGTGGCGGCGTTGTTCCTGCGCCAGTTCGTGCCCGACAGCGTGCCGTGGGCGCATCTCGACATCGCCGGCCCCGCCTTCTGCGAGGACGACGAGGGCGTGTGGGCCAGCGGCGCGACGGGGTACGGCGTGCGCACGCTGGCCGAGCTCATCTGCGCGTACGAGCCACCGGGTTGACCGTGCGTCACCGTCTACATTGGCGCTAGAGTCTCGGCTGTGGCCGAGCCCATCGCCGGTTGTGTGCCGGTCGTCTACGCGACGGACATCGAGCGGTCGGTGGACTTCTACCAACTGCTCGGGTTCGCGCTGCAGGCCCGTGGTCACGACAATGAGTGGCGCTGGGCGTATCTCAAGTGCGGTGACACGGGGATCCTGCTCGCAGCGGGCGGTTCCGTGTGGACGGCGGATCCCGGTCCCGTGCTCCTGTACCTCCGGGTGACCGACGCCGACGAGGTCCAGCGCGTGCTCGCGGCGGCCGGTGTGCCGTCGGAGCACCTCGGATATCCGGACCACGCCCCTGGCGGCGAATTGCGCGTGCTCGACCCGGACGGGCACGGCCTTATGGTGGGCCAGGTCACCGGGACGCCGCCGGCCGCTGGAGAAGGCGAGGACCCGCAGCGGACCAACGTGCTGGTACGGGCGGCCGAGGCGGCCCGACGCCGCGGCGCGACCCACCACTGCCAGTTCCCACTGCCCGGCGGTAAGCCGTGCCTGTCCCAAGCCGACGTCAAGCTCGCCGACTCGTGGGGCGACTCCACCTGGGTGTGCCTGCCGCACGCCGAGGAGGTCATGCTCAACGCCCGCGGCGCGTTCATCGCCAACGAGGACTCCGAAGGCCTCGCGGCCTACCTCCGGCGCCGGCAGGGCCTCACCTGACGTCGCCGCCTTGCGATCTGCACTCGGCGCGAGGGCGCAGCGCGGCGTAGGCGCGCCGGGCTAAGCGTGGGCGCTGGGCAGTTTCAGCGGGTCGCGGGGGGCCTCCGGCTTGGCGTCGAGGAGCCTCTGGCCGAGGTCCGCCAGGCTCGCCCGGCCCATCGCCGCGCGTACCATGGGGAACCACTCCTTCTCCTCCTCCTCGACGTGGTGGCGAACGTTCTCGATGAGAACGCGCACCTTCGCGTCGTAGCGCTCCTCCGCCGGGTCCATGCGGGACAGCTCGGCGAGCATCCACACCACGAGATGGTGCTCCTCGATGCTCTCCAGCACGTGATCCTTGGTGTCGGGGACGGCTTGACGCGCGGCCGGATAGAAGTAGTTCTCCTCGATGTACGCGTGGACCGTCAGCTCTTCGATGATCTGGTCCACAAAGGACTTCTTGATCTGGTGATCGTCTTCCTCCGCCCGTTCGAACTCCCGGAACAGTCGGGCGACGGTCTTGTGGTCCTCCTTGAGCAGGACGATGGCATCCATGGCGTGCGCTCCAGCGGTGTGGTGGGCCAACGTTGTGCAGCTACCTCTTCCCCGTCATGCCCCGGCCTACACCTGCTATTTGGCAAGCG
>JBLNGJ010000203.1:0-14367 GCA_050264675.1 Micromonosporaceae bacterium | reverse complement strand
TGAGGCACCAGTGCATGCCGTAGGTGAAGTAGACGTACGCGACGCCCGGCGGGCCGAACATGACCGTGTTGCGCGGGGTCCGGCCCCGGTGCGCGTGCGAGGCCTCGTCGGCGCCCTGCCCCGCGTACGCCTCGACCTCGCTCAGCCGGAGCGTGACCCCGTTGGCGGTCAGCCGCGCGCCGAGCAGCCGGCGGGCCGCGTCCACGACGTCGCCGGCAAGCCACTCCACACCGGCGAAACTACCGGTCGGCGCCGTCAGCGCGGGACGACCCGGGTCGAGGCCCACTCCCGCCAGGTCTGCACCGCGTCCTGGGCGGCGGCGAGCTGGTCGGCGACCGGACCGGGGCCGGTGGAGCCGGGCGTGGTGCGGGCGGCGAGCGCGCCGCGCACCGAGAGCACGCTGCGCACCTCGGGCGTCAGGTGCGGGCTGATCGTGGCCAGGTCGGCGTCGTCGACCTGGTCGAGCGCGCACTCGCGGGCGGCGCAGAGTGCGACCAGCGAACCGGTGACCTCGTGCGCCTCCCGGAACGGCACGCCGCGGCGCACCAGCCACTCGGCCACCTCGGTGGCGAGGCTGAAGCCCTGCGGGGCCGCCGCGACCAGCCGGTCCACCCGCACGGTCATCGTCGAGATCATGCCGGCCAGCGCGGGCAGCACCAGCTCGAGCGTGTCCACGGCGTCGAAGACCGGCTCCTTGTCCTCCTGCATGTCCCGGTTGTAGGTCAGCGGCAGGCCCTTGAGCATGGTGAGCACGGTGACCAGGCCGCCGATGAGCCGGCCGGCCTTGCCCCGGGCCAGCTCGGCGATGTCGGCGTTCTTCTTCTGGGGCATGATCGACGACCCGGTGGCGAAGGTGTCGTCGAGCTCCACCCAGCCGAACTCGTGCGAGGTCCACAGCACCACCTCCTCACCGAGCCGGGACAGGTGCACCCCGGCCAGCGCGGCGACGAAGAGGAACTCGGCGGCGAAGTCCCGGTCGGCCACGGCGTCCATCGAGTTGGGCGTGGGCGCGGTGAAGCCGAGCTCGCGGGCGATCTGGACCGGGTCCAGCGGCAGCGACGAGCCAGCCAATGCACCGGCACCGAGCGGACAGAGCGCGGCCCGGGTGTCCCAGTCGCGCAGCCGGGCCAGGTCGCGCAGCAGCGGCTGCACGTGGGCGAGTAGCTGATGGCCGAAGCTGACCGGCTGGGCGTGCTGCATGTGGGTCAGCCCCGGCGCCGGGGTGTCCACGTGCCGCTCGGCCTGCTCGACCAGCGCGTCGGCCAGCTCGACCAGGCGCAGCGCCACGCCCCGGGCGTGGTCGCGCAGGTAGAGCCGCAGGTCGGTGGCGGCCTGGTCGTTGCGGGACCGCCCGGCGCGCAGCTTGCCGCCGAGCCCACCGAGGCGTTCGAGCAGGCCGCGTTCGAGCGCGGTGTGCACGTCCTCGTCCTCGACCGTGGGCCGGAACTCACCCGACGCGCAGGCCGCCTCCAGGTCGTCCAGGGCGGCCAGCGTGCGGCCGAACTCGGCGGCGTCGAGCAGGCCGGCCTGGGCGAGCACCCGGGCGTGGGCCCGGGAGGCGGCCAGGTCGTAGGGGGCCAGCCGCCAGTCGAACTGCACGCTCACCGACAGTCGGGCCAGCGCCTCGGCCGGGCCGCCGCGGAAGCGGCCGCCCCACAGCCGTACGCCCTGCGTGGTCTGACCGTTCCCGCTCACGCGTCTCAACTTACCCCGTCGACCTCCTCCCGAGATCTTGGATGATTCGCGGGCCTCCAGGCCCCGAAATCATCCAAGATCTGCTGACGCGAGGCGGGCGTCGCGGGCCGCGGCCAGCCGGCTCGGCAGGCCCCACAGCTGCACGAACCCGCGGGCCAGCGTCTGGTCGAACCGGTCGCCCTCGTCGTAGGTGGCCAGCCCGTGGTCGTAGAGCGAGGCCGGCGAGCGCCGTCCGGTCACCACCGCCCGCCCGCCGTGCAGCCGCAGCCGCACCTCGCCGCTGACCGCCGCCTGAGCCTGCGCGATGAACGCGTTCAGCGCCCGGGTCAGCGGCGAGAACCACAGCCCGTCGTAGACCAGCTCGCCCCAGCGCTGGTCCACGCCACGCTTGAACCGGGCCAGATCCCGCTCGACGGTGACGTTCTCCAACTCCTGGTGGGCGGTGATGAGCGCGATCGCCCCGGGCGCCTCGTAGATCTCCCGGCTCTTGATGCCGACCAGCCGGTCCTCCACCAGGTCCAGGCGGCCCACGCCGTGCGCGCCGGCCCGCCGGTTCAGCTCGGTGATGGCCTGCAGCGGCGTGACCGGGCCCCCGTCGATGGCGACCGGGACGCCCGCGGTGAAGGTGATCACCACGTCGTCCGGTTCCCGCGCCAGCGCCGGGTCCTGGGTGTACGCGTAGAGCGCCTCGACCGGAGGAGTCCAGATGTCCTCCAGGAACCCGGTCTCCACCGCCCGTCCCCACAGGTTCTGGTCGATCGAGTACGGCGAGCGGTGCGTCACGTCGATGGGCAGGCCCCGTTCCTCGGCGTAGCCGATGGCCTTGTCCCGGGTCCAAGCGTAGTCCCGGGCCGGAGCGAGCACCTTCAGCCGCGGCGCCAGCGCGCCGATGCCCACCTCGAACCGCACCTGGTCGTTGCCCTTGCCGGTGCAGCCGTGCGCGACCACGGTGCCGCCGTGCCGGCGCGCGGCCGCGACGAGGTGCTTGACGATCAGCGGCCGCGACAGCGCCGAGACCAACGGGTAACGGTCCATGTAGAGCGCGTTGGCCCACAGTGCGGGCAGGCAGAAGCCGTTGGCGAACTCCTCCCGCGCATCGACCACATCGGACTCGACCGCGCCGCAGGCCAGCGCCCGCTCGCGGATCACGTCCAGGTTCTCGCCACCCTGGCCCACGTCGACGGCGACCGCGATCACCTCGGCGCCGGTCCGCTCGGCCAGGTAGGCAATCGCGACCGAGGTGTCCAGGCCCCCCGAGTACGCGAGCACCACACGGTCGATCATCACTGCTCCTCTCGTCTGTCCACAGTGCCGATGTCCAGATCGGACGGTTCTTCCGGCTCCCCCCAGCCGGCCCACAACTGCAGCTTGGCGACCAGGTGCAGCCCGGCCGACGAGCCGCCGTCGAACTCACGCGCGACGACCAGGACGGTGTCGTCGCCGGCGATCGTGCCGACCACGTCGGGCAGGCCGGACCGGTCGAGCGCGCTGGCCAGGAACTGGGCCGCCCCCGGCGGCGTGCGCAGCACGACCAGGTTGCCGCTGGCGTCGGCGCCGGTGAGCAGCTCGCGCAGCAGGCGCTGCAGCCGGGCCGGCGCCTGCTCGGCCGAGCGCATCGGGGCGTGCCCGTCCTCCGGGATCAGATAGCTCCCGCCGCCACGGTCGCTGCCGCGCACCTTCACCGCCCCGAGCTCCTCCAGGTCGCGGGAGAGCGTGGCCTGGGTCACCGGGAGTCCTTCGGCGGCGAGCCGGTCGGCGAGCTCGGTCTGCGACCGGATCGGGTGGCTGCGGATGAGCGCCACGATGCGGGCGTGTCGCGCTGTCTTCGACGTCGGCTTGCCCCCCGTCACCATGCTCATCGCTGCGTCCGTCCCCTCACGACCGCGCCAGGCGCTAGGCCTGGTCCACGGCCCGGTCGAGGCACGGTGGCAGGGCGGCGAGGAACGCATCGGCCTGTTCGGCGGAGAGGATCAGCGGCGGGGTCAGCCGCACCGCGTCCGGCTGCACCGGGTTAGCCAGGAAGCCGGCCTGGCGCAAGGCATCCACCGCCGCGGCCGAGACCGGACGGGTGAGCACGATGGCCAGCATGAGCCCGGCGCCGCGCACCCCGGCCACGAGCGGGTGGCCAAGCGACTCGACGCCCTGGCGCAGCCGCTCGCCGATCCGCTTGACGTGGTCGAGCAGCCCGTCACTCTCGATGGTGGCGAGCACGGCCAGCGCCGCCGCCGCGGCGACCGGGTTGCCGCCGAAGGTCGAGCCGTGGCTGCCCGGCCCGAGCTGGTCGGCCGCCGAGCCGAACGCGAGACAGGCGCCGATCGGCAGGCCGCCGCCGAGCCCCTTGGCCAGCGTCACCACATCGGGGGCGACGCCCTCGGCCTGATGGGCGAACCAGTGGCCGGTGCGGCCGATGCCGGTCTGCACCTCGTCGATGGCGAGCAGGGCCCCGTGCGCCGAGGTGATCTCGCGGGCGGCGGTGAGGTAACCGGCCGGCGGCACGATGACGCCGTTCTCGCCCTGGATCGGTTCCAGCATCACCATCGCGGTGGCGTCACCAACGGCCGCGGCGAGCGCACCCGCGTCGCCGTAAGGCACGTGCGTGACCTCGCCCGGCAGCGGACGGAACGGGTCGGCCTTGGCCGGCTGGCCGGTCAAGGCGAGCGCGCCCATGGTGCGCCCGTGGAAACCACCGGCGGCGGCGACCACGTGGGTGCGGCCGGTGCAGCGGGAGAGTTTGAACGCGGCCTCGTTCGCCTCGGCTCCGGAGTTGGCGAAGAAGACCCGCCCGGGCCGGCCGATGCGGGCCAGCAGCGCCTCGGCCAGCGCCAGCGGCGGCTCGGCGATGAAGTAGTTCGACACGTGCCCGAGCGTCGCGATCTGCTGGGTGACCGCCGCGACCACGGCCGGGTGGGCGTGGCCGAGCGCGTTGACCGCAACGCCTCCGAGCATGTCCACGTAGGACTTTCCGTCCTCGTCCCAGACCACGGCGCCGGCGCCGCGCACGAGCCCGATCGGCGGCGTGCCGTAGTTGTCCATCATCGACGACGTCCAGCGCCGGATCAGGCCGCTCATGACGGTGTCACCATCGTTCCGAACCCTTCGTCGGTGAACATCTCCAGCAGGATGGAGTGCGGCACCCGGCCGTCGATGACGTGGGCGGCGGGCACGCCTCCGCGCACCGCCCGCAGGCACGCCTCGATCTTGGGCAGCATGCCGGCCTGGAGGCGCGGCAGCAGCTCGGCGAGCTCGTCCGCCCCGATCTGCGAGACCAGCGAGTCGGTGTTGGGCCAGTTCCGATAGAGCCCGGCCACGTCGGTGAGCATGACCAGCTTGCGGGCGCCCAGCGCGACGGCCAGGGCGCCGGCCGCGGTGTCGGCGTTGAGATTGTGCACGACCCCGTTCCCGTCCGGCGCCACCGACGAGATCACCGGGATCCGGCCGGCCGCGATGAGGTCGGTGACCGCGACCCCGTTCACCTGCGCCACGTCGCCCACCAGGCCCACGTCGACCGGCTCACCGTCCACATAGGCGGGTCGCCGGGCCGCCGTGAACAGGCCCGCGTCCTCGCCCGACATGCCGACCGCGAACGGCCCGTGTTCGTTGATCAGGCCGACCAGCTGGCGGCCGACCTGGCCCACCAGCACCATCCGCACCACGTCGATCGACTCCGGTGTGGTGACCCGCAGGCCGCCGCGGAACTCGCTGGCGATGCCGAGGCGGTCGAGCATCGCCGAGATCTGCGGTCCGCCACCGTGCACGACCACCGGCCGGATGCCGACGTAGCGCAAGAACACCAGGTCGGCGGCGAAGGCTCGCTGGACCTCCGGATCGGCCATCGCGTTGCCGCCATGCTTGACCACCACCACGGCGCCGTAGAACCGGGCGAGCCAGGGCAGCGCCTCGATGAGCGTGTTCGCCTTGCTCAGCGCGGCGTCCAGACTGCGTAGGGTCGAGGGCGCGGTCATGTCGAGTAGGCCGAGTTCTCGTGCACATAGCCCAGCGACAGGTCGTTGGTCCAGATGGTCGCGCCGGCGTCGCCCGCGGCCAGGTCGATGACGATCTGCACGGCCCGGCCGGACAGGTCCACTTTGGACCGATCCTCGGCCGCGGCCCCGTCGCGACAGATCCACACGCCGTTGATGGCGACGTCGACCTCGTCCGGATCGAAGCGGGCGTCGGTGGTGCCGATGGCGGCGAGGATGCGCCCCCAGTTCGGGTCGTTGCCGAAGAGCGCCGTCTTGACCAGGTTGTTGCGGGCCACCGCCCGGCCAACGACGACCGCCTCGTCCTCGGTGACCGCGCGGTTGACCACGATCGCGATGTCCTTGGTCGCTCCTTCGGCGTCAGCGAGCAGCTGGCGGCACAGATCGGCGCCGGCCGCGGTGACCGCCTCGGTCAGTTCGGCCTCGGTCGGCGAGATTCCCGAGGCACCGCTGGCCAGCAGCAGCACCGTGTCGTTGGTGGACTGGCAGCCGTCGGAGTCGAGCCGGTCGAACGTGACCCGGGTCGCCGCCCGCAGCACGGTGTCGAGTGTGGACGCATCCGCCACCGCGTCCGTGGTGAGCACGCACAGCATCGTGGCGAGCCCGGGCGCGAGCATGCCGGCACCCTTGGCCATGCCACCCACGCTCCAGTTCTGGCCGGCCACGACCGTGGTCTTGGCCCGGGTGTCGGTGGTCCGGATCGCCTCGGCCGCGGCGGCGCCACCGTCGCGACCCAGCGCCCGCACCGCCGCGTCGACGCCGGCGAGCAGGCGCGGCATCGGCAGCCGTTCGCCGATCAGCCCGGTCGAGCAGACCGCGACGTCGGCGGCGCCGATCAGCACGCGCGAGCCGCCGCGGTTCAGGCTGGCCGCCACCCGCTCGGCCATCGCGTGGGTGTCCTGGAAGCCCTGCGGCCCGGTGCAGGCGTTGGCCCCACCCGAGTTGAGCACGACCGCCCGCACGACGCCGCCGCGCAGCACCCGCTGGCTCCACAGCACCGGCGCCGCCTTGACCCGGTTGGCGGTGAAGACGCCGGCCGCCGTCGCGTCCGGGCCGTCGTTGACCACCAGCGCCACGTCGGGCCCGGCCGAGGCCTTCAACCCGGCCGCCACCCCCGCCGCCCGGAACCCCTTCGGGGCCGTCACGGTCACGTCGCCCTCCTCGCTGAGGATCAGTGTGTTCCGTTGACCGCAAGACCGGCCGTCTCGGGCAGCCCGACCATGAGGTTCGCGCACTGCACCGCCTGGCCGGCCGCGCCCTTGCCCAGGTTGTCGATCGCGCTGAGCACCACGATCCGGCCCGAGTCGGCGTCCACGCCCGCCTGCAGGTGGCACGAGTTGGAGCCCAGCGTGGCCGCCGTCCGCGGCCAGACACCCTCGGGCAGCACGTGCACGAACGGCTCCTCCGCGTACGCCTGCCGCAGCACCTCCCGAACGGCGGCGGCCGAGACCTCGGCGCCGGCCGGCCGCGCGGTGACCGTGGCGAGGATGCCTCGCGGCATCGGCGCCAGGTACGGCGTGAACGCCAGCGTGCGCACCCCGCTGGCCTGCTTGATCTCGGGCGTGTGCTGGTGTTCGCCCACCTTGTACGCCGACAGGTCGCCCATCACCTCGCTCGCCAGCAGCTGCGCCTTGGGCGTGCGGCCGGCCCCGGTGGTGCCTGAGGCGGCCACCACCACCACATCATCGGCGGATGCGAGGCCGGAACGCAGCAGGGGCGCGAGGGCGAGGATCGTCGCCACCGCGTAGCACCCGGTCACCGCGACCCGGTCGGCCGACGCGATCGCCGCCCGCTGCCCCGGCAGCTCCGGCAGCCCGTAGGTCCACGCCCCGGCGTGCGGGCCGCTGTAGTAGCGGGCCCACGCCGCCGGATCCTCGAGGCGATGGTCGGCACCGAGGTCGACCACCTTCACCGGCGCCGGCAGCGCCGCCGCCAGCCGGGCCGACTCGCCGTGGGGTAGAGCCAGGAAGACGAGGTCCGCGGTGGCCAGCGTGGCCGGGTCGGTCGGCGCCAGGATCAGGTCGGGCGTGCGCCGGTGCGGGTGTACGGCGGACAGGCGCGCCCCGGCCGGGCCGTGCGCCGCCGCCAGCGCGACCTCGAACTCCGGGTGGCCGGCGAGCAGGCGCAACAGCTCACCGCCGGCGTACCCACTCGCGCCCGCGACCGCGACGCGCACCCCCATGACCACCTCCGCATGACTATGCACCGCAAGTTATCATGATGCGCGGGACCGGGACCAGGGGTTAACGCCATTGCGTAGCCGGGACCGTACGGCCTGTAGTCGCAACGATGCCGGGCCGGCCGGGCTACCGAGGGGCCGGGGCCATGGGCTCGCGCGGCCGGGGCACTCTCCGCGATTCAGCCCCTACGGCCCCGTGCGTGGCGGCCGTTTCCGGCACACTGGCCGGCGCGGCGCGGGCCGCACGGCGCACCCGACGGGCCCACCACCGCGGCGACCAGTCCTTCAGCCGCAGACACCGCTCCTCCACCAGGTGCCAGGAGAGCGCGGCCAGCGCCACCGTGATCGCCAGGACGACCGCGAGGTAGACCGGGAACCCGTACCGCGCCACGCCGAAGAGCGCCGCCAGCTGGCTGACCGGGAATGCGTACACGTAAATGCCGTAGGAGTAGTCGCGGTGTCGCCCGACCGCCTGGACCCGGCCCGGCACCGCGACCGCCGCGTAGAGCACCACGTAGGCCAGCAGCGGCAGGCCGAAGGCCCAGAACCCGCCGAAGAGCCAGCAGGTGGTCAGGCCCACGCCGGCCACCGCGGCCAGCGCGCCGTGCATGGGCAGCCGGTCGCGATAGAGGTAGGCGGCCGAGCCGAGCAGGAAGGCGAAGCCGAGGTAGAGCAGGTGCCGGCCGGAGAGCGCGCCGAAGAGCGGCAGCGGGCCGAGCGTGCCGTGCCAGGCCGGGTGGGTGACCCAACCGTCGGCGTGGACGAAGTCGTTGAGCAGCACCAGAAATCCCAGCGCGGCGAGCAGCAGCACCGCCCGGGGCGCCCGGCGCAGTACCAGCGTCGCCGCGAGGGCCGCGACCAGGCCGTAGCAGGCCAGTTCGTAGGCCAGCGTCCACAGTGAGCCGTTGAACGCGCCCGGGCCGGGCACGATGCGGGCGAACGGGTTGTCGGCGAGCAGCCCGCCGATCGAGCCTTGACCGACGTTGACGAACGCGTTCGCGAGCACGTACCGCTGCGGGCTCAGCGGGTGAGTCCACAGCCCGGCCAGGGTGCCCCGCTCGCGTAGCGCCGCGATCGGGGCGAAGGCGAACGCGGTCACCACCAGGCAGACCCAGTACGCCGGCAGGATGCGCAGCGCCCGGTGCCACACGAACCGGGGCCCGCTGAACTTGAGCCCACTGCCGGTGATCAGGAACCCGGAGACCACGAAGAACCCGAGCACCGCCACGGTGCCGGCGTCGGCCTGGGTGCGGCTCTCCAGGTAGCCGAGGTTGGGCCACCCCGGGCCGAGCGGCAGTGCGTGCGCGACCAGCACCGTCGTGGCGAGCAGCAACCGCAGTGCGCCGAAGCCGTTGGCCCGGGTCGAGTAGCGGTGTTCGAGCGTGGGCCAGGCCGTCCGCAGCGTGGTTACAAACGACCCTCGCGCACCGCCGCGCTCACCCACGGGATCACCTCGTCGAGCATCGTGTCCAATGTGGTGGTCGCTTCGAAGCCCAGGATCTCTCGTGCCTTGGTCACGTCGGGCACGCGCTTCTGCACGTCGTAGGTGAACGGATCGTCGCTGACGTAGCGGAACGGCACGTCCGCGCCCTTGATCTTGCGCCAGATCAGCTCGGCCAGCTCGAGCACGGTGGTGGACTCGGCGGTGGAGAGGTTGAAGTCCTCCCCGAGCGCGGCCTCGTGCTCCATCGCGGTGACGATCCCGCGGGCGAGGTCGCCGCCGTAGGTGTAGTGGCGCACCTGGGTCCCGTCGCCGAGGATGTGCAACGGGTCCTGTCCTTTGCGGACCTTCTGGACGAGGTCGGGCACCACGTGCGACATGGCGAGCTTGACGTTGCCGGAGAGCACCTCGGCCTCACCCAGCGCCCGCCCTTCGCCCACGCCCACGCAGTTGAACGGGCGCACGATCGTATAGGGCAGCTGGTACTGCTCCCACGCGGCCCGGGCGAAGTACTCCACGGCCAGTTTCTGGAACCCGTAGGACGACAGCGGCGGCGGGATACGCCGCTCGTCGCCCTCTCGTGAGGGCCAGTGTTCGGTCGACTCGAACACCATCGAGGAGGACAGGTAGGTCACCTTGCGCAGGCCACCATCGCGGTGGGCCCGGATCGCGGCGTCACAGGTGGCCGCCATGATGCGCTCGTTCGTGGCGAGCAGGTCGTAGGCGTAGGCATGGAAGTAGGAGATGCCGCCGATCATCGCCGCGCCGGCGATCAGATGGTCGCAGCCGGCGGCGAGCTCGGTCAGCAGCTCGACGTCGCGGGCGTCGCCCTCGACGAAGCGAAACCGCGGATCGCCGTCGTAGCTGTGGCTCACCGGGCCGTACTTGGAGTAGTTGTCCACGCCGACCACCTCGTGGCCGCGGGCCAACAGCTCCTGCACGACGTAGCCGCCGATGAAACCGGCCGAACCGGTGATGAGTACCTTCGACACCGTTACACTCCTATATTTGCAATACTCGCATTTAGAGTTGTCGCTGTTTCGCCGAGCCGTCGAGCGTCGGTGATTGTTCTGGTTCGGCGCGCAGGAACCCGCGGCGGGCGCGCCACGCGGTGAGCTCGGCCGGGCTCATCCGCCCGCCGAAGGCGAAGCGGTACCAGCGCAGGTAGGCCGGCAGCCATTTGGAGACGGCGAAGTTGGACACCCCGAACGCCCGATCGAGCCAGATGGTCGGGATCTCCGCCACCGGCCGGCGCAGCCGGGTCGCCTTGGCGGTCAGCTCCAGCCCGATCTCGAAGCCCGAGCGGCTGTCGATGCCGACCTCGCGGACGAACTCGGTCGAGTACGCCTTGAAGCTGTTGGTCGCGTCCCGGGTGCCGACCCGGGCGAGCAGGCGCAGCGAGCGCCCGGCCAGCCGGGAGAGCTTCCCCTTCAGGTACGGGCCGCCGACCTGTTGCCCGCCGGGCATGTAGCGCGACGCCGACGCCACCACCACGCCCCGGTCGACCAGCCGGGCCAGTTCGTCGATTTGGCGCGGGTCGTCGCTGCCGTCGGCCATGGTGACCACGACCACCGGCGCGCGGGCCGCCTCGATGCCGAACCGGATCGCGTTGGCCGGGCCCCGACCATACGTGTTGAGCACGGTGCGCACCCGCCGATCCCGTGCGGCGACCTGCTGCGCGTACGGGACCGTGGTGTCCTCAGGCATGTCGTGCACGAGCAGGATCTCGCTGGGCAGCAGCACCTCGCGCAGGATCCGCTGCAGGCAGCCGACGATGGCCTCGCCCTCGTTGTAGACGGGGATCACCACCGAGATGTGCGGCGTCAAATGAGGACTCCGCGGCCGGTGATGCCCCACATGTCGGCCACCGGCTTGTCGGTGGCGAGGTCGCGATACTCCGGGTGCGGCGCCGCGATGACGATCAGGTCGGCCTTGCGCAGCACCTCATCCAGCGGCACCAGCCGGTCGTCGGGCACGTGCGGGTCGCTGCAGAGCGTCTCCCGCGCCTTGAGCAGCAGGATCTTGCGCAGCTTGTAGGCCAGGCTCTCCCGCGGGTCGTCGCTGCCGCCCTTGAACGCCATGCCGAGGATGCCGACAGTCAGCTCGGCCAGGTCGTAGCTCGCCTCCAGCCGGGAGACCAGGTAGAGCGGCAGGCCCTCGTTGATGAGCATGGCCGAGTGGCCGAGCACGAAGTTGTTGTTGTTGAACGCGGCCAGTTGCATGGTGTCCTTGAACAGGCACGGTCCGGCGGCGAAGCCGGGGCCGGGCATGTCGGCCGCCCGCGGGTAGTCGTGCGTGATCGCGTGGCGCACCCGCTCGAAGTCCAGCCCGAAGTCGTTGGCCATCATCCAGAACTGGTTGGCCGCGGCGAACTTGATGTAGCGCCAGGTGTTGGTGAACAGCTTGGCCAGCTCGGCCTCCTCCGGCGCGAGCGGCACGATCTCGTGGGTGAGCGTACGGAACAGCTTCTCGGCCCGGGCCAGCGTGCGCTCGTCCCGGCCGGAGACGATCTGCGGCAGGTCGATCAGCTCGATCATGGCCCGACCCTCGGCGATGCGCTCGGGACAGAAGGCCACGTCCACGTCGAGGCCGTGGCGGCGCAGCAGCCGCTCGGTCATCGCGGTCACGCCCGGGTGCACCGTGCTGCGCAGCACCACGAGCTGCCCGTCGACCAGGTGGGCCACGCACCGTTCGATCGCCCGGGGCACCGCACCAATGTCGGGGTTGAGGTGCTCGTCCACCGGCGTACCCACGACCACCACGATGTGCTCGGCGGTGCCGACGCTGGCCGGGTCGGTGGTCGCGACGAGGCGGCCGTCGGCGACCGCGGCGGCCAACGGTGCCGCCGCGCCCTCCTCGGCGAAGGGCAGTACGCCCGAGTTGACCACGTCGACCGCGGTGGCGTTGAGATCGTAGAGCGCAACATTCAGGCCGCGGGCCGCGAACGCGATGCCCAGCGGCAGCCCGACCCGCCCGCACCCGCCGACGATGACGACATCGCGCGAGAACGCGGTCACCGTCCGCGCCGGCGCGCCGTTCTCATCGGCCACAAGAACCCCCTACCCTCGGCCCATGGGCCGCCGGCAGTCAGGATAGCCGGGCACAGGGCAGCCGCACGGTCCAGTACCGGTTTCGGGAATGGGTGTACGCGGTGACGCTGCCCGCATGGGTTGCGGCGCACTCGGCCCGCGCCCCGGCGACCACCTCCGACCACGGCCGGGCCCGGGCCCGATGGTTTTCTACCCGCCAGTTCGCCGCGCCGACCACCACGAGCAGCACGGCCAGCGCGGCCGCCGGCAGCCAGGGCCGGCGCAACTGCGGCACCGGTTGATCGGCCGGCTCGAGCAACGCGGCGAGCGCGGCGATGAGCAGCAGCGCCGGGGTGTAGAGGTAGCGATCGGCCCGGGCGCCCAGCGTGGCGAGCTCGACGGCGAGGATCGCGAGGCTGGCCGCGCTGGCCGCCGCGGCCAGATGCCAGCGTGGACGGGTCAGCCGCCGCGCCACGACGAACGCCACCGCGGCGAGCACCAGCCAGGCCACCGCGCCGAGCGCCACGTAGGCGACCGTATGCCCGCCGGCCCGGGCCCACCACGCCTCACCGAGCAGCGCGTTGGGCACGAGCCACCGGCCGTACTCCAGCACCACCCAGCCCGGGTCGATGCGGGTGTGTCCGATGTCCGCCCGGGACGTCACGCCGAGGGCGAGGCCGCCGAACTGCGCCCCCGCCCCGACGATGAACCAGCCCATCTGCGTCCACCCGGTGATGTCGCCCCGCACCAGCACCCGGGCGATCGCCAGCGGCAGGTAGATCACGGCGAGCGGGCTGCTCAGCGCGGCCAGTAGCACCACGCTCAGGGCGACGCCCCGGCCGGTCCGGCTGGCCGGGGCCCACAGCAGCGCCCAGAACGTCGCGTAGAGCAGCGGAAACTGCAGGGTGGCCAGGTTGTTGATGACAGACCCACCGGTGCCGCCGAGCCCGCCCTGACCCACCGGTGCGACCACCAGCGGCACGGCCACGAGCAGCCGCACCAGAACCGAGCGGGTGTGCGCGCCGGCGGCGGTGTAGACCAGCACCGCGAGCAGCGCCGCCGTCAGCGCCGCCGAGGTCGACATCACCGCCGCCGCCCAGCCGACCGGAGCCAGCGCGGCGATCTCGGCGAGCAGGCGCGGCAACAGGTGGAAGTAGCCGTTGAACGGCGTGGTGACCGCGTCGAACGGACCGCGGTTGAGGGCGTCGGTGAGGAAGTTCTTGCCGTCCTCGGCCCAGACCGAGTTGAGCGCGCCCGGCCCCTTGGTTCGGGTCAGGCTCAGCCCGGTGCCGGCGAGCACGGCGAGCACCGTGAGCCCGACCCGCGCTGGCGTGAACCGAACGGGCGGCGCGTCCGGGCTATCTGGCCGCTTTCCCTCGCAAGCTTCGGGAAAGAGCGGCGCGAGGATCCGGCGCAGGCGGTCCACGGCGTCAGCCCTTCAGCCGGCGCCCGGCCCGCCACACACCGGTGATCCGGTCCGGGTCGGCGAGCACGGCGAGATCGGCGAGCGGGTCACCGTCCACGATGATCACGTCGGCGTCGTAGCCGGCCCGGAGCTGACCTGAGCGTGGCGCCTGCGGGCCAAGCGTCTCCGGTCCGGTCGCGGTGGCCGCCTCGATCGCGGCCAGCGGGCTCAGCCCGCACTCGGCGAGCCGGGCCAGCTCGGCGCCGTTGTGACCCCACGAGGCCGGCAGCTCGCGGCCGGTGAGCGCGATGTCGCTGCCGCTGGCGATCGTGACGCGCCGCTCGTGGGCCAGGGCGATCGCGGCCGCGTGCTGGTCGGCGATCGCCTCCAGCTTCACCATCGCGTACTCCGGCACGGCCCGGGTGGCCAGGATGTCGTGCACGATCGTGCGGGTCGGCACGAGGATCGCACCGGTCTCCCGCATCGCGTCGCACGCCTCCTCGTCGAGGTAGGTGCCGTGCTCGATGGTGCGCACGCCGGCCGTCAGGGCGGCCATGATGCCAGGCTTGCCGTGGCAGTGGGCGGCGACGACCCGGTCGGCCATCCCCGCCACCTCGACCACCGCCTGCAGCTCGGCC
>JBLNGJ010000202.1:0-7481 GCA_050264675.1 Micromonosporaceae bacterium | reverse complement strand
GCCCGTCCGGTCAGCAGGGGGTCCGATGCCGCGTTACGAGTACCGTTGCCGCGCCTGCGGCGACACGTTCGAGCTCACCCGGCCGATGGCCGCCGCCGCTGACGCCGCATCCTGCCCGCAGGGTCACGACGACACGGTGCGCCTGCTCTCCACGGTCGCCCTGACCGGTCGCGCCGGTGCCACCGGCCCGGGGCGGGCCGGGCCGCGGCCGGCGGCCGGCGGTGGCTGCTGCGGGGGAGCCTGCGGCTGCTGACCGGGTCAGCCGGTGTTGCGCAGGCCGGCGGCGATGCCGTTCATCGTGATGAGCAGCGCCCGCTCCAGGTGCGGTGACGTCGCCACGGCCGCCCGATGTTGGGCGAGCAGCGTCACCTGCAGGTGGTGCAGCGGCTCCAGGTAGGTGTCGCGGACGGCGAGTGTGCGGGCCAGGGTGGGCTGCGAGGCCAGCAGCGTCGGACCGCCGGTGATCGCGCTCACCTCGGCCACGCTGCGCGCGTACTCCTGCTGCACCTTCTCGAAGACCGGCCACAGGGACGCCGGCACGAGCGCCCGGACGTACCGCTCGGCGATGGCGAGGTCGGTCTTGGCCAACGTCATCTCCACGTTGGAGATGAACGTGCGGAAGAAGTGCCAGTGCTCGTACATATGGGTCAGCTGCTCGCCCAGGCCGGCCGTCCGGGCCGCGGCGAGCCCGGCGCCCACCCCGAACCAGCCCGGCACGATCTGGCGGGTCTGGGTCCAGCCGAAGACCCACGGGATGGCCCGCAGGCTGGACAGGCCAGCCCCGCCCGGTCCACCCGGCTCGGCCCGCCGCGCCGGCCGCGAACCGATGTTCATCGCGGAGAGCAGGTCGGTCGGGGTGACCGCCCAGAAGAACGCCGGCAGGTCGGGATCGTCGACCAGGCCGCGGTACGCGGCGTGGGCGGCGGTCGACACCTCGTCCATGACCGCGTCGTAGCGGGCCAGGTCGGCCGGGGCGAAACGCGGCGAGGTGTGCAGCAGGGCGCTCTGCAGCACCGCCGCGACGGTCAGCTCGAGGTTCTCCCGGGCCAGTGCCGGCAGCGTGTACTTGTCGGAGATGACCTCGCCCTGCTCGGTGAGCTTGATCGCGCCGTCGAGCGTGCCAAAGGGCTGGGCCAGGATCGCTTCGTGGGTCGGCCCGCCACCGCGCCCGACCGTGCCGCCGCGGCCGTGGAAGAGCCGCAGCCGGACGCCGTGTTTGGCCGCGACGTCCCGCAGCGCGCGTTGGGCAACGTGGATCGACCACTGCGACGTGGTGATGCCGGCCTCCTTGTTGGAGTCCGAGTAGCCGAGCATGACCTCCTGGACGTCGCCGCGGGCCTGCACCAGTGACCGGTAGGCCGGCACCGAGAGCAGCGCGTCCAGCAGGTCGCCGCTGAACTGCAGCTCGGCCACCGACTCCAGCAGCGGCACGAAGCCCACCCGGGCAGTTCCACTGTGGACATCGACCAGTCCGGCCTCGCGGGCCAGCACCACGGCGGCCAGCACGTCGTCGACGCCCCGGGTCATCGAGATGATGTACGACTCGATCACGTCGCGACCGAACCGGTCCTGCGCGTCGCGGATGGTGCTGAACACATCAAAGGTGGAGCGGGTGGGCTTGGCCAGCCGGGTGCCCGCACCGGCGAGCGGGCGCCGTCCGCTGAGCTCTCCGGCGAGCAGCTCGGTGCGTTCGGCCCGGCTGAGCTGCTGGTAGCTGGCCACCTCACCGACCTGGGCGTAGAGCTCGGCGAGCACGGCGTGGTGGGCGTCGGCGTGCTCGCGGACGTCGAGTGTCGCCAGCTGCAGGCCGAAGGCGGAGAGGCTGCGCACCGCCCGGGCCACCCACCCGGTCGCCGAAAGGTGGCCGCCGTTGCGGGCGAGCGAGGCGCGCATGAGCTCCAGGTCGGCGATGAGCTCGGCGGTGCCGGTGTAGTCGTGACCGGGTCGGTGCGCAAGGCCGTTGGCCAACCGGGTGCGGGTGTTGGCCAACTTGGCCAGGATGCAGCGGGCCTTGAGCCGGTATCTCTCCTCGGCGTTGACCCGATGGAACCGGGTGGCCACGCCAGAACCGAGCGCCTCCAGGTCGCTGGCCAGGCTGGCCGCCAGGTCCAGCGAGACCGGACGCAGGCGTCGCGAGACCGACAGCTCATTGATCAGGCCGGCCACCAGGCCTTCGGCCGTCCGGATGCCGTGCTCGTGCTGGATCAGCAACACATCACGGGTGACCGCCGGGGTCACGAACGGGTTGCCGTCCCGGTCGCCGCCGATCCACGAGCCGAAGCTGAGCGGGCGGGCCTCCGGTGCGATCGGTGCGCCGAGCCCGCCCAGCGTTTCGGCCAGATCGGTGAGCACGCGGGGCGCGGCGTCGGTCGCGAGATCGACGAGGTAGTAGACCGCGTTGCGAGCCTCATCGCGCGGGTCGGGCCGGGTCAGGCGCAGCTCGTCGGTCTGCCAGAGCAGGTCGACGAGTTCGGCCAACCGCCGGTCGGTGCCGGCGGTGTCGGTGTCGCTGCTGCCGTAGAGCGCCGAGCTGGCCGCCTCGGCGTCGAGCTCATCGGCGATCGCCCGCAGCTTGGCCAGGATCGAGCGGCGGGCCGCCTCGGTCGGGTGGGCGGTGAAGACCGGCCGCACCGCGAGCCGGCTCGCCGCGGCCGCGACCTCCACGGTGGGCACGTTGCGTTCGCGGATGAGCCGGGCCGCCCGCTCCAGCCAGCCACCCTCCACGCTGCGCGCCCGTCGCAGGGCCCGGGCCCGGTGCACCTGTTCGGTGATGTTGGCCAGATGGAAGTACGTGGAGAAGGCGCGGGCCAGTTGGATGGCGGTGGGCAGATCCACCGCGGCGAGGCGTTGGGCCGCCGCGGCCGGATCGGTGCGGACCAGTCCGCGCACGTCCTCGACGAGATCGAGCAAAGGCTGGCCCTCCTGGCGCACCAGCGTCTGCCCGAGCAACGAACCCAATCGGCGGATGTCGGCTCGCAGCGGCGCGTCATCGGCGGCGAGCGCCGCGCCGTCGTGGGGCGCTTCGCTGCCGTCGAGCGCGTCGCTGTCTTTGAGCACGATCCAGGCTAGCGTGGTCCATTGTGATCTATCCGCCGAAGCCGCGCCCCGGCGACCGGGTGGCGATCGTTTCGCCCTCCAACGGTTCGCCCGAGAGATTTCCCGAGGTCTATGAGCTGGGCCTGCGCCGGCTACGCGAGGAGTTTGCGCTCGAACCGGTGGAGTATCCGACCACCCGGGTGATGGGCGGCTCACCGGCCGACCGGGCCCGCGACCTGCACGCGGCCTTCGCCGACCCGCAGATCACGGCGGTGCTCGCCACGATCGGCGGCGACGACCAGATCACCGTGCTGCGCCACCTCGACGACCAGCTGCTGCAGGCCAACCCCAAGCCGTTCTTCGGCTACAGCGACAACACCAACGTCCTCGACCGTCTGTGGCAGCTCGGCATCGTCGGGTTCCACGGCGGCTCGGTGCTGGTGCACCTCGGCCGCAGCGGCCGGGCCCACCCGGCCCACGTCGACTCGCTGCGGGCCGCGCTCTTCGGCTCGGGCTGGCACCGCCTGGCCGAACCGCCGGACTGGGGCGACGAGCCGAACGACTGGCGCGAGCCGAGCCTGCTCGAGTTCGAGCCGCCGATGTGGCCGCACGAGGGTTGGCACTGGGTCAACGCCGACCAGGTTGTGCAAGGCCGCACCTGGGGCGGCAACCTGGAGATCATCTCGTGGCTGCTGCAGGCCGGGTTCGTGCAGGCCAATGCGGTCTACCACGACTGCGTGCTCTATCTGGAGACCTCGGAGGAGATGCCCTCGGCCGTCGAGGTTTTCCGCATGCTGCGCAACATGGGCGAGCGCGGCCTGCTCGCGCAGTTCTCCGCGCTGGTGGTGGCCCGGGCCAAGTCCTGGGAGCGCAACCGTCGCAACTCCCCCGAACAGAAGGTGGCCTACCGCCGCGACCAGCGCGAGGCGGTGCTCACGGCGATGCGTGCCTACCACCCCCACGCGATGATCGTCTTCGATGTCGACTTCGGCCACAGCGACCCGCAGCTGATCATCCCCAATGGTGGCGACATCCGCCTGGACGGCCCGGCCGGTGAGATCCATGTGCGCTACTAGTCCCGCCGGCCCACTCGCCCCCGTGCCGGCCGCGGCCGGGTGGCCGGCGGCCGCAGTAGGCTAGACGACGTTCACACCCCCTGTCGG
Organism: Micromonosporaceae bacterium; assembly: GCA_050264675.1. Classification (GTDB taxonomy): domain Bacteria; phylum Actinomycetota; class Actinomycetes; order Mycobacteriales; family Micromonosporaceae; genus JBLNGJ01. Next base: position 3,282 of record JBLNGJ010000202.1, on the reverse strand, counting down.
GCGCCGGCAGGGGGAGTTGGTGCGTGCGCAGACAGGATGGTTCCGCATGACGTTGACCGGCCTGCTCACCGCCGCCCTCGGCGATCCGGCCCTGGCGAGCCTGCGTGACCTGGCCCGCGGCGGTGACGTCGATCAGCTGGAGGTGACCGGTCCGCCGGCGCTGCGCCCGTTCGTCGCCGCGGTGATCGCGGCCGACGCCGGGGCCGGCCGGCCGCTGCTCGCGGTGACCGCGACGACGCGGGAGGCGGAGGATCTTGCCGCGGCGCTGGCCCACCTCGTGCCGGCCGGTCAGGTCGCCGTCTACCCGTCCTGGGAGACGCTGCCGCACGAGCGGCTCAGCCCGCGTAGCGACACGGTCGGGCGGCGCCTCGCGGTGCTGCGCCGGCTGGCCCACCCCGACCCGGACGACCCGGCCTACGGCCCGCTGCGCGTGGTCGTGGCCCCGGTGCGCTCGGTGCTGCAGCCGCAGCTGAAGGATCTGGGTGAGCTGGCGCCGGTGGAGCTGCGGGCGGGCCAGAGCGCCGATCTCGACGCCACCGTGCGGCGGCTGGCCGACATCGCGTACGCCCGGACCGACCTGGTCACCCGGCGCGGCGAGTTCGCCGTCCGCGGCGGCATCCTCGACGTCTTCCCGCCCACCGAGGAGCACCCGCTGCGGGTGGAGTTCTGGGGCGACGAGGTCGAGGAGATCCGCAGCTTCGCCGTGGCCGACCAGCGCACGCTCGCCCCGGCCGACCGGTTGTGGGCGCCGCCGTGCCGGGAGCTGCTGCTCACCGAACCGGTACGCGCGCGGGCCGCCGCGCTGGCTCAGCAGCACCCGGCCCTGGCCGAGATGCTGGACAAGCTCGCCGCCGGCGTACCGGTGGAGGGCATGGAGTCCCTGGCGCCGGCGCTGCTGGACGGGTCGAACTCGGTCGAGCTGGTGCTGCACTGCATGCCGCCGGGCACCCACGTGCTGCTCTGCGACCCCGAGCGCATCCGCACCCGGGCCCATGACCTGGTGCGCACGTCGGCGGAGTTCCTCCAGGCGAGCTGGGCCGCGGCCGCGGCCGGCGGTCAGGCGCCGATCGATCTCGGTGCGGCCGCCTTCCGCAGCCTCGCCGAGGTCCGGGCGACCGCGGCCGGGCTCGGCCAGCCGTGGTGGTCGACCGGTCCGTTCGGGGTCGTCGAGCCGCCGGCGCGCACCGTGGACGAGGACGAGCCGTGGCGCGAGCCCGAGCCCGACCGGCTGCCCGACATCGCCGACGACACGAGCCCGGCGCTGGTGCTGGCGGCCCAGGCGGTGCCGCTCTACCACGGCGAGACCGGGCGGGTCGTCGATGACCTCAAGCGCTGGACCGGCGACGGCTGGGGCGCGGTGCTGGTCTTCGAGGGCCACGGCCAAGCCGACCGCGCGGCCGAGGTGCTGCGCGACGCCGGGCTCGGTGTGCGGGTGCTCGAGACGGTCGCCGCGGCGCCGGCGCCGGGCGAGATCGTCATCAGCACGGGCGCGCTCGACCACGGCTTTATCGACGAGCCCGGGCGGCTGGCCGTGGTCACCGGCAACGACATCACCGGCGGCCGGGGAGCGTCCACAAAGGATATGCGCCGGATGCCGAGCCGGCGGCGCAACACCATCGACCCGCTCGAACTGCGCGCCGGTGACCACGTCGTGCACGAGCAGCACGGCATCGGGCGCTACGTGGAGATGGTCCAACGCACGGTCAACGGGGCCGATCGCGAGTACCTCGTCATCGAGTACGCGCCGTCTAAACGCGGCCAGCCCGGCGATCGCCTGTTCGTGCCCACCGATTCGCTGGATCAGCTCTCCCGCTACGTGGGTGGGGAGAACCCGACGCTGCACCGGTTGGGCGGCGCGGAGTGGCAGAAGGCCAAGGCCCGGGCCCGCCGGGCGGTGCGCGAGATCGCCGCCCAGCTGATCCAGCTCTACGCCGCCCGCCAGCACGCCAAGGGCCACGCGTTCGGCCCGGACACGCCGTGGCAACGCGAGCTGGAGGACGCCTTCCCATACACCGAGACGCCCGACCAGCTCGGCGCGATCGACGAGGTCAAGGCCGACATGGAGCGGCCGGTGCCGATGGACCGGCTGATCTGCGGCGACGTCGGCTACGGCAAGACCGAGATCGCGGTCCGGGCGGCGTTCAAGGCGGTGCAGGACGGCAAGCAGGTGGCGGTGCTGGTGCCGACGACGCTGCTGGCCCAACAACACCTGACCACATTCTCCGACCGGATGACCCAGTTCCCGGTCGAGATCCGGCAGCTGTCACGGTTCCAGACACCGCGGGAGGCGGAGGAGACGCTGGCCCGCATCGGCGACGGCACCGCCGACATCGTCATCGGCACCCACCGGTTGCTGCAGTCCTCGACCCGGTTCAAGAACCTGGGCCTGGTCGTGGTCGACGAAGAGCAGCGGTTCGGGGTGGAGCACAAGGAGCACCTCAAGGCCCTGCGTACCCAGGTCGATGTGCTGACCATGTCGGCCACGCCGATCCCGCGGACGCTGGAGATGGCCATCACCGGCATCCGGGAGATGTCGACGATCACCACGCCGCCAGAGGAGCGCCACCCGGTGCTGACCTTCGTCGGCGCTCAGGACGACCGGCAGGTCGCCGCCGCGATCCACCGCGAGCTGTTGCGCGACGGGCAGGTGTTCTACCTGCACAACCGGGTCGAGTCGATCGAGCGGGCGGCCCGCCGGCTGCGCGAGCTGGTGCCCGAGGCGCGGATCGGGGTGGCACACGGCCAGCTCGGCGAGGACGCGCTGGAGAAGGTGATGGTCGCCTTCTGGGATAAGGAGTACGACGTGCTGGTCTGCACCACGATCGTGGAGTCCGGCATCGACATCCCGAACGCGAACACGCTCATCGTGGAGCGGGCCGACCTGCTCGGCCTGGCCCAGCTGCACCAGATCCGGGGTCGGGTCGGGCGCGGGCGGGAACGGGCGTACGCGTACTTCCTCTTCCCGCCCGACCGGCCGCTCACCGAGCACGCGCACGAACGCCTCGCCACCATCGCCCAGCACACCGAGCTCGGCGCCGGCATGTACGTGGCCATGAAGGACCTGGAGATCCGCGGCGCGGGCAACCTGCTCGGCGGGGAGCAGTCCGGGCATATCGAGGGCGTCGGGTTCGACCTCTATGTGCGCCTTGTCGGCGAGGCGGTGTCCCAGTTCAAGGGGGAGGCGCCGGAGGAGACCGTCGATGTGAAGATCGACCTACCGATCGACGCTCACCTGCCGCTGGACTACGTCGGGGTGGAGCGGCTCCGGCTGGAGATGTACCG
>JBLNGJ010000201.1:0-5315 GCA_050264675.1 Micromonosporaceae bacterium | reverse complement strand
GGTCTGCCCGGCCACCGGATCCAGCACACCTTTGATGGCCACCGCACCCTCGAAGGTGGTGACCGCACTCAACCACCGGTCGGCGCGCAGTCTCTCCTGGCGGGTGGTGGCTTCTTCGTCGTCGAGCAGCCGGGTCTTGATGTGGCGGGCCAGCTCCCGTACCGCGGCGGGTGGGTAGGCGCGGGCGTAGTCCAGCAGCACCTTCTCCACCCCGCCGGCCATCACCTCGCCGCCGAGCTCGGCCGCGGCGTCGGCGATCACCGCGGCGTGCTCAACCGAGATCTCCCCCGACTCGAGCGCCGCGGCGGTGTCGGGCAGCCCGTCGAGCCGGGCGCCGGCCTTGACCAACCGCGAGGCGGGACCCCGGTCCAGCCGCAACCGTATCCGCAGCCACGCCTGGGTCGAGACCGACCCGTCGGCCACCGCGGCGCCGCGCACATGCACCGCGCCAACCCGGCGGGCGATCTGGGCCTGGGCCGCGCACACCGCCGGCCACAACGCCCGCAGCTCAGCCAGCCGAGCAGCGTTAGGCATCGCGTCCAGATCCGCCCCGGCCAGCAGCCCGACCGCCGACCACAACGCCCCCGCCGCGTCCGAACTCACGTGCGAATCATAGCACGAAATCCTTACGTAGCAAGCGTTCTGGCACACTCCCTTATGGACTGATGGGGGAGGGCAGGTTCCTGAAAAGTGCCCCAGCCGAGCGACGGAGACGGGCCGGATCCTGGAAGTTGCCCATTCGGGCTCGGCGGGCGCGGCGGGAGGCGGGTGCCAGGTGCCGGCGGGCGCGGCGGGAGGCGGGTGCCAGGTGCCGGCGGGCGACGGGCGACGGGCGTCGGGCGTCGGGGCGTGTCACGTAACGGTGGGCCGTCAGGCGGCCGCGTGATACGCCTCGGTGAGCCAGGCCTGCAACTCGTCGTCGACCTGGTCGGGTGAGGTCAGCCGGATCGCATGCCAGACCCGGCCGGCGGCGCCTTGCAGGTGCTGGGTGACCAGTGGGCTGTCGACCCGCCGAGGCAGCCCGAGCCAGAGCTTGAGGGCCCGGGCCATCGGGCGTACCTCGGCAATCTTGTCGGTGCGACGGAGGAAGACGCCGACCTTGACCGCGTCGACGTGCACCGGTCCGAGCGTGTCCAGGTGCGCCATCAGCGCGTCGTAGATCTCGCGCTGCACTGGTGGCCGGCCGGCGAAGGATTCCTCGACCGTGCCGCCCGGCACGCAGACGTGCGACTGGTGCGCCCGGCCGAACTCCCGGTCGCACCGCGGACACGTCCACCGGCCCATGCCCACGATGATCCCGCAGGCGGACCGGCCGTACGCGGAGCACAGGTGCGGCAGCAATTTGTCGTACACGTGTGCGAACATAAGAACCGTGGGCACCGACGCCACAATCTTGCATGCCGATCTCGACGCGTTCTACGCCTCGGTCGAGCAGCGCGACGACCCGCGGCTGCGCGGCCGGCCGGTGATCGTCGGGATGGGCGTGGTGCTCGCGGCGAGCTACGAGGCGAAGGCCTGCGGTGTGCGCACGGCGATGGGTGGGCGGCAGGCGCTCGCGCTCTGCCCGCGGGCGATCGTGGTCGAGCCGCGCATGTCCGCGTACACCCGGGCCAGCCGCGACGTCTTCGAGGTGTTCCGGCGGACCACTCCGGTCGTCGAGGGCCTGTCGATCGATGAGGCGTTCCTCGACGTGTCCGGCCTGCGGCGCATCGCCGGACCGCCGATGCAGATCGCCGCCGAGCTACGCACTGCCGTCCGCAACCAGGTTGGCCTGCCGATCACGGTCGGCGTGGCCCGGACGAAGTTTCTCGCCAAGGTGGCCAGCGGTGTGGCCAAGCCGGATGGCCTGCTGCTCGTGCCGCCCGACGGCGAGCTGGCCTTCCTGCACCCGCTACCGGTCGAGCGGCTGTGGGGCGTCGGCCAGGTGACCTCGCGCAAGCTGCGTGACCGGGGCATCACCACGGTCGGGCATGTGGCTCGCATCGGCGAGGCGGCGCTCGTCTCGATGCTGGGCGTGGCCGCCGGGCGGCACCTGCACGCGCTCGCCCACAACCACGACCCGCGGCCGGTCCAGGTCGGGCGGCGGCGTCACTCGATCGGTTCGCAACACGCCCTGGGACGCTCGGGGCGTTCGGCCCAGGCCATCGATGCCATCCTCGCGTCCTTGGTCGACCGGGTCACCCGGCGTATGCGGGCCGCCCACCGGGCCGGGCGCACGATCGTGCTGCGCATGCGCTTCGACGACTTCACCCGGGCCACCCGCTCGCATACGCTGCCCCGGGCGACCGCGCACACCCAGACCATCCTCAACGCCGCCCGGGAGCTGATGGCGGCGGCCCGGCCGCTGATCGACCAGCGCGGGCTGACCCTCGTCGGGGTGGCCGTGGGCAACCTCGACGACAGCGGCGCGGTGCAACTCGAGCTGCCCTTCGACCGCCACCAGGGCGACGAGCTCGACGCCGCCCTCGACGCCGTGCGCAACCGGTTCGGTTCGGCCGCGGTCACCCGGGCCAACATGATCGGTCGGGACCCCGGCGTCACGGTGCCGCTGCTACCCGACTGACCAGGCGGCGGCCGGGCGAGTGGGCGGTCAGGTGAGCCGGAAGGTCAGGTAGCGCACCGGCTGGCCGTCCTTGACCAGCTCACGCTCGGCCACGACCTCGACCTGGAACCCGTGCCCGTCCATGAGGTGGCGCAGGTAGGCCAGGTCGCCGGAGCTGCCGAAGAAGATGAGCATGCGCCCACCCGGAGTCAGATGCCCCCGCGCCTCGGCGAAGAACCGGGTCATCGCCTGGTAGTTGTGGTCGGTGGTGGCGAGCTCCAGCCGGTCGCGCGGGGCGAACCACCGAAACGGCGGGTCGAAGACGATGAGGTCGAACTCGCCGTCCACGGCCGTGAACACGTCACTGTGGCGGACGTCGATGACAACGCCGTTGCTTTCGGCGTTGCGCCGGGCCGCGTCCAGTGCATCCGGGTTGATGTCGACCGCCACCACCGTGGCGCCCTGGGTGGCGGCCAGGATCGCGTTCACACCGCTGCCGGTTCCCATGTCGAGCACCCGGTCGCCGGCGCGCGCCTCGGCCAGCACCGCCTCGCCGAGCAGCTCGGAGACGCCGGTGATCGGCTGGACGGTGGGCGGCACGTGCAGGGTCAACCCCAGGTACGAAAAGGTCTGCCCGGCCGAACCCGCCTCGGCCTGCGCGTTCGCGTAGGCGTTCTCGTGCCACCGGCGGATGCGCTCGACCTCCTCGGCGGACATCATCGGCGTGTGGCGATCGGCGTCGGTCACTAGGGCCTCCTCCGGTCAGACAAGCGCGTCGCCGGTAGCCTGGGCCAGCGGTGGCCACCCGCGCCAGTCGTTTCGGGGCGTAGACCATGATCGTCGTATGTGGAGAGGCGCTGGTCGACCTCGTCCCCCGGCCCGGCGACGGGCTGCACGTGGCTCGCCCCGGCGGCAGCCCGGCCAACGTCGCGGTTGGTCTGGGCCGGCTCGGCCTGGACGTATGCCTGCTCACCCGGCTGGCCGATGACCACTTTGGTCGGTTGATCCGCCGCCACCTTGCCTGCGCCGGCGTCGACCTGAGCCTGGCCGTGAGCACGCCGCGCCGCTGCACGGTGGCCATGGTGAACCTTCGGCCCGGCGGTGACGCCGCGTACGACTTCTTCATCGCCGGCGGTGCCGACGACGGCTGGCGGCCGCAGGCGCTGCCGGCCGCGCTGCCCGACGGCGCCCTGCACGTCAGCGGTTCGTTGGCGTTGGCCTGGGCCTCCATGGGCGACACCGTCGAGGCGCTGCTCGATCGCGAGCGCGGCCGGCGCGTCATCAGTCTCGACCCGAACCCGCGGCCGGCGTTGGCCACCGATCAAGCCGCGTTGCGCGCCCGCCTGGCCGGGTGGGTCGGCCGGGCCGATCTGGTCAAGGTGAGCGAGGAGGATCTTGCCTGGACCCATCCGGGGCAGCGGATCGCCGACGTCGCCCGGCACTGGCGCGGGCTCGGCCCGGCCCTGGTCGTGGTCACCCGGGCCGCCGACGGTGTCTATGCGCTCGGGCCGGCGGGTGAGATCGAGCTTGCGGCGCCGCGGGTCGCGGCGGTCGACACCGTCGGCGCCGGCGACGCGTTCACCGCGGGTCTGCTCGCCGCGCTGCACCGGGCCGGTCGCCTCACGCCGGCCGGGTTGCGCTCACTGCCCGTGGCCGGGCTGGTCGAGGCTCTCGCGTACGCCCAGCGGGTGGCCGCATTGACCTGCACCCGGGTCGGCGCCGACCCGCCGTGGCGGCACGAGGTCGAACCGCGTCCATAATCCCGGGCATGGGCACGATGAGCAGCGACGAGGCGATGCGGTTCCTCGCCGAGGGCACCCGTACCGGCAAGCTCGCCACCGCCTCGCCGTCGGGGCGGCCGCACGTGGCGCCGATCTGGTTCGTGGTCGACGGCACCGATCTGGTCTTCACTACCGGGCGGGACACCGTAAAGGGGCGCAACCTGCGGGCGAACCCGCGGGCCGCGCTCACCGTCGACGTCGAGCAGTTCCCGTACGACTTCGTCGTGGTCCGCGGCCCGGTCACGCTCTACGAGGACCTCGACGAGATGCTCCACTGGGCCACCCGGGTCGCGGCGCGTTACGTGCCCGACGGGCGGGCGCAGGAGTACGGCCGGCGCAACGCTGTACCCGAGGAATGGCTAGCCCGGCTGCGGGTCGAGCACGTCGCCGGCATCCGCGACATCGCGCTGTGACCTCGTGATCGGCCACGGGTGCACCTGCGACGCCCGGCGCCACCCGGCTCAGATCATCTCAATCTGCTTCATGCGTTCGTGGTGCTCGGCGCTGGGCGGCCCCCACCTCGGCACGTCCGCCTTGCGGGCAAATTCGATGGCCAGGTGGGCCACGGATCGGTTACCGGCCAACGCAAGGGCCTCCGCCTGGTCCAACCACCAGGTCCACCAACGCTGCGCGGGAATCAAGTTGCCATACAGGTGATAGAGGTGCTGCACCGCCGAGTAGCTGAGGTCCGTCGTTGCCATCCGCAGCAGCCGGATGACCTGGGCATCGTCGACCGGTGGTGGCCTCTTCTTGAACAATCCCATGCAACCGCCATCCAATACGGCCAAAACTACCGCCCAAGCGGCCGGAGGCACCGGCCGGCGCCAGTGTGCGACGTTCAGGTAGTTACGCACATCGACTGTTCGGTGGTTCGGTGCCGGTCGAGGTGCCGGTTCGTTAACGTCGCGAGCCTCAGTCCTCGATGAGCTGATCGGGGGCCACGCCCTGCCGGCGCAGCCACTCGGCCGCGAGGGTGAGTGTGGCGCAGCGCC
>JBLNGJ010000200.1:0-8261 GCA_050264675.1 Micromonosporaceae bacterium | reverse complement strand
ACTGCGCACCGTCGCCACCACCCCGCCAGTACACCGGATCGGATCACGGGCGTCAGCTCCTCGCGGCGGCCGGCACGGTTGACGGAACCAGCGCAGTAACCGGTCTTGGAACGTCCGGTCCGTCGGGTCGGTGGTCTCCAGTTCCTCGATGAGCCGGTCCTGGCGGGTGGCGATGTCGTCCAGTTGTGCCCGGAGGATGTCGGCGCGGCGGGCGGCGGCGTCCTGGTGCTGCTGGGTCGGACGGCCGGCCAGGGCGCGGCCGAGGTAGGCGTGGCGGTCGGCGCCGAAGACGTAGGTGGCGATGATCTGGTCGAGGGCCTCGACCACGGGCTCCTCGCGGACGTAGACCGTCGGCGGGTGATCGGGTATCGGTCGAGTCGGTCGCTGCCGCCGGCCTTGGCGGCGCGGCGGTTCCACACCATGTAGCCGGTGTACTTGGGGTTACGGACGATCTCGCGAACGACCTCGACCGAGCTTGTCGGCTGGTGGGTTGCGGCCCTCGATGAACGGGCCACCCTTGCGCTTCCAACCGGCGGCGCCTGCTCATCTCTGGCTACCGCGATATCGCCTCCCATAGATTGACTACGACGCCAGACAAACCGGTTGGGGTTGGGTCTGAACCGCCCTGACCGGTCGACGCCGTAGGTCGATGAACGCTCGATCAGCGGCGAATGTCAAGCGCAGATCGAGTCACGCCAAGGCCTTGACGACAGCGGCTTGCTACGGGACACGGCGGGGCCTGGATCCGAAGATTGTCGAGCTGGCGGTACGGCTGGCCCGGGACAACCCGCCAACGGACGGCGACGGTACGCTGCTCGTCCAGCGGCATCCGCAGCTCGTACTTCGTCTCCGCGAGGATCTGCAACGCGATCTGGGTACCCCGGCCGACCGCCGCGAAGAACGGATCGTTCGCGACCGTGCAGTACCACCGCGAGTCCGAGTTCCTCGATGAGCGTCCGGATGTCCTCCATCATCCGCTGCCGGCTGGACCGGACGAAGTCCCGGCTGCCCAGGAACACCGTCTCGCGGATCGTGAAGTCCCACAGCCGTTCCGGCCCGCGCGCGTACCGGACTCGAAGCGAACGCCTTTCCGCGCGATGTCACGACCAGGTTGGTCGAGGCCGCCAACCGCCGACGCGTGGTGCAGAGCCGTCAGCACGGCGTCGAGGAACTCCGGCTCCACCGAGGTCGGCGTACCGCCGCCGAACTCCACGCACTGTCCGGCCATTTCTAGCAGAAGACGCGTCCCATGTGGGAGTCCCTTGTCCTCGTCGTGGACAGGTCTTTACTGGGATTCGAGTTGGTGGCGGAGTCGGGTGGCGTGTTGGTGGCAGGCGTGGGCGGCTTGGTGGTTGCCGAGGTCGGTGAGGGCTTGGCCGCGGATGTCGAGCGCGGTGGCTTGGGCGGTGGTGTTGTTGCATTGGGCGGCGGGCTCGGCGGCTTGGTCGAGGTAGGCGAGAGCCTGGGTAGGGTCGCCGGCTTTCTGCTGGGTTTGAGCGAGGTTGATGAGGATGAGTGCTTCCAGGAGCGGGTCGTGCAGGGTTTGCGCGATATGCAGGGCTTGGTGGTGCAGGGCGATTGCCGTGGTGTAGTCGGCCATGGATTGGTGGACGAGGGCAAGATTGTCCAGGGCCATGGCTTCGCCTTGCTGGTCTTGCATGGTGCGCCGGATGGCCAGGGCTTGTTCGAGGTGGGTGCAGGCGGTGGGGTAGTCGCCGGTGTGGCGAGCGCAGACGGCGATGTTGTTCAAGGCCTTGCAGATTCCGCGTTGGTCACCGAGTTGTTGGTAGCGGGTGAGCTGGTGTCGGACTTCGGTGAAGGCGCCAGAGTGGTCGTTGGTGTTTAGTTTGGCGGAGCCGAGGTCGCCGTGGGCTTGGGCGATGGCTGGGTGGTCGTGCAGCTGGTGGGCGAGGGTGAGCGCGGTGGTGGCGGTGGTGGTGACCGCGGTCCAGTAGCCCCAGGTGCCCAGGAACGGGGCCAGTTCCAGGGCCAGGCGCAGCGCGAGCCGCTGGGCGGTCTCCGTACCGGTGGAGCCGGCGCCGATGGCGGCATGGATGTTGGTGCGTTCGGTGTCCATCCAGTGTTGGGCCTGCTGGTAGCTGGTGAAGTGGACGGTCTGGGCCTGGGCGATTGGTCGGATGCGCAGGATGTGGTTGGCCTGGGTCACCCGGTCCAGGTAGTACTCGAGGAGGCGCTGTAGGGCCGGGTCCCAGTCGTCAGCGATCAGCTGCTGGGTGGCGAGTTCTCGGGCGAAGATGCGTAGCAGGTCGTGGAAGCGGTAGCGGCCGCTGCTGGTGGTGTCTATCAGGTGGTCGCCGGCTAGCCGGTCCAAGGCTTGTTCGGCCGTGCTGGGGTCGGTGTCCAGCAGCGCGGCGGTGGCCGGGATGGCGATATCGGTGGGGTCGTGGCGGCCGAGCAGGCGCAGGGCGGTGGCGGCGGTGCGGGCCTGTGGGGTGGTTTCGCGGTGCAGGGCCTGGTAGCTGACCTGGAAGGTGGACCGCACGTCGAGGTCGTCGGCGCATAGTTCGTCCAGGCGGCGCTGCTCGGCGGCTAGCCGGGTGGCCAGCTGGCGTAGCGACCAGTGTGGGCGGCTGGCCAGCCGGCTGGCGACGATGCGCAAAGCCAGCGGCAGGTGCCCGCACATGCGGGTGGTGTCGCTGGCCGCGTCGGGGTCGGCGTCGATGCGGGTGGTGCCGGCGATCCCGCCCAGCAGGGCCAGCGCGGCCGTCTCGTCGAGCTTTGCCACCAGGATTAGGGTGGCGTCCAGGGTCGGCATGGCGCGGCGGCTGGTGGCCAGCACCGCACAGTACGGGCTTGCCGGTAGCAGCGGGCGTAGCTGTTCAGGTGCGGCGGCATTGTCCAGGATCATCAGCACCGCCTGGTCGGCCAGGGTGGAGCGCAGCACCGCGGCCGCCTCGTCCACCTCGGCCGGCATCGGACCGGCGACACCCAGGCTGCGCAGCAACCGGGCCAGCACGTCGAGCGGCTCGGCCGGTGGCAGGGCCGGGTCGCAGCCGTTGAGGTTGACGTACAGGCACCCGCCCGGATAGCGCGGCCGCTGCGCATGGGCCACCGCCGCGGCCAGTGCGGACTTGCCCACACCGGCCATCCCGTGCAGCAGCACGACCGGACTGCGACCCTCCTGTATCGGGCCGGCCAGCGCGGCGGCCACCGCTGCCATCTGATGTTCGCGCCCGACGAACGGTTCCGGCACCGGCGGCGCCTGCCACAGCGCCACGCCGCCCCGGCTGCGGTGCCGATCGGCGGCCGGATCGCCCGGCGGGGTATGGCTGGGCCCACCCGCGAGTGGCGCGAGCAGCACCTTAGTGTCGTGGCGCAGGACCGCAGTGTGCAACGCCTGCAACCGCGGCGTCGGCACAAGACCGAGATCCTCGCCCAGCCGGTCGCACATCACCTGGTACTCCCGCAACGCCGCAACCGGGTTCCCCGACCGGTACAGCGCGGTCATCACCAGCGCGCAGGCCCGTTCCCGGTACGGGTGGCCGGCCAGCAGGTCCCGCAACTGCTCAACTGCCACGAGGTGATCGCCCAGCTCCAGGTTGACCTGCGCCAGCTCCTCCACCGCATCCAGCCTGGCCTCCTCCACCCGTCCGAACTCCCGCTGCAACACCGCCCCCCGCGGCACACCCTCGGCCACCGGGCCGCGCCACCACCCCAACGCCTGCTCGTACTGCACCACCGCTGCCGCATGCTCCTGGCTGGCCACGCACTGCCGAGCCCGGCCCACCTGCTGGCGAAACTGCGCCAGATCCAACCCGTCATCCGGCAGGCACAGCCTCACCCCGCCAGCGGTGCTGACCAGCCGCACCGAACCCGGGTCGCCGTCCTGGCCGTCGTCGAGCAGCCGGTGCAAGTCGCTGAGGTAGTTGCGCAGGTTCGCCCGCGCCGATGACGGCGGGTCGTCCCACAACGCGCCAACCAGACGATCAATACCGACCACCCGGTTCGCGTGTATGGCAAGTAACCCCACCAGCGCCTGCACTTTAGCCCGGCGCACCGGCGCCGCCACAGCCCTAATCCGTACCTCCACCGGGCCCAACACGCGCAGCTGAACAGCCGATCCCCCCACAGCGCACCCCCTGCCGAACAGCCTCACAACGCCACCCAGTTCGCAGTATGCAGCCAATATGCAACCACCAACTGACACGAAGAAGACCATGACTTAGTTACGACAACATCTGCGCACACGGAGATCACCGAAGCACAGGCAGGAACGGGGACCAGCAACAAGAACCACCAAAGGGGGGCCACCATACAACACGTACACATCAGACCCGACTCACACCCGCCATCACGGCCGACGGACCATACGGGCTCTCGCCGAGCCTGTCGGGTATCCAGCCCGGTGCGGCCATCGTTACGGCTACAACGACGGCATCGACAAGATGCGATCTGATTCTACCATCAGAACAAAACCACGGGCGTCCACGAGTATAGCTCCGCAGTTTATGTAGTACTTCTGGCGCCGTAGATCCCTGCCGGTGTTGAACGTAGAGCGCCGGGCTGAAACCGTGAGGGCTCGCCTCGGCGCCCCGCTGGCTTATATCCCGGCCTCTGCAGCTGGCGACGCAACAGCGCGGGTGGCGTCCCAGGAGCAGTGTAATGGCGACGTGGTGCTGGGAAGTGTCAGGGCGCTGTCAGTTCGCTGTCCCTGGCCGCGAAATGCACGATGGCCGACCCTGTTAGCGAAGCGATGTCGTCGAGGGCCAGCAGGCACTCGGGAAAGGAGATCGTCGTGTCGGCCAAACCGCATCCCATCAGCCGACGTAGGTTGCTCGCGCTCGGAGCCAGCCTGCGGTTCGGGACCGGACGGCAGACCCGAATCGCTGGTGAAAGCCGGCCGATGATCGGCACGCACCCGGTCGAAACCGTTGGTGCCGTTGGGGGGATGGGTCGAGCATCGTGAGGTTGGCACGGTTGGCGCGGGTCGGGTATTCGACTGTGTCGATTAATTGATACCGGTAGCTGGGGTCGTGGCGGTTGGATGGGTTATTGGCGCGTTCGCCGGGGTCGGCTGCCGATGGATGTGCCCAGTTCCGTCCGGCGGGTGTTTGCATTGCGAGTTGGGCCGTTGGGAACGGGAGGCCTGATGCGATTCTATTCTGCTTTCTTCGATCGGAACCTGACCTGGTCCGTCCGGCCGTCACGGTCGGCTCGCGTGGTGCCGCGTTGTAGAGATCTGGCCGGATCTGACCGTCGGTGGTGCCGTGCCGTCGTGGTGGGTCTGGGCCTTGTCCTGGTGGCCTCCGGCGGATGTGAGCGCGCCAGGCCGCCCAGCGGGCTGGAGAACAAGTCGGCGGAGCAGGTACAGCAGGAGGCCGCCGCCGCGTTGAATGCGGCCGGCAGTGTCCATGTGACCGGGACGATCCCGTCCCAAGGTGGGCCGCTGCAGGTGGACCTGCGGTTACAGGGCAACGCCAGCAGCGGCACCGTGGGCGTCAATGATGTCCAGTTCGAGATCACCGCGATCGGCGACGACTTCTACCTAAAGGGCGATCAAGCAGCGTGGGCCGCACTGCAGGCGCCACCCGCCGTCGACGGCGCCGCCGGCAGGTGGGTGAAGCTGCGTTCGACCCAGGTCAAGCTGGACCTGCTCTCCCTTGACGCCATCGCGGCGCAGCTGACCGACAACGCTTGGCGGCTGGCACCGACGGTGCGGCAGGAGACCGTCAACGGCCACAAGGTGGTCGTGCTCAGCCAGCCGGACGGCTCCACCCTGTCCGTGGCCAACAGTCGTCCGGCGCATGTGGTGCGTATAGATGACAAGAAGTCGAACGGGTGGCAGATCGACTTCACCGAGCAGGGGGTGGACTTCCATCTCGCGCCACCGGTAAACGCGCTGAGCAACACCATCACCGCCACGGAGTTAGCGTGGCTGGGCGCGGTCAGCAAGCTCGCCACGACCATGACTCAGATCTTCCAGAACGCCCCCAGGTACTTGACGCCCTCCGTGACTGCTGCGCTGAGCCAGCAACTCGGCGAATGCCGCCGGGAACTGAAGCGAATCGGCTCCCCGAGCCAGCGCCTGCAGGAGGTCTACGCACTAACCGCGCAGGCGTGTGACGGGTACGACAAAGGAGCCGAGTGCTTCGCCACCGCCGCACGTATCGGCATCCCCCTTGCCGGCACGGCCGCCGCAAGGAGGCTCGACGCAGCACTCGACTGCGGCTTCGCCGCCTCGGCTTCCGACGTGCCCCTCATCGACGCAGCCGGCAAGGGCCAACAGCTCAAAGCACAACTCAGCTGACCAACTCGACCGCGTTCCCGACCGCGGGTCGGCCTGGCATCGAGGAACAAACAATCCGTGTGAGACGCCCGTGCCGCGGCAATACGATCTTCGGAGGAGGCCACCATGAGCTATGTTCCCGGGTCACCATCTGAGGCGATCCAGCAACCCCAAGCACAGGTCGGCGAAGACGTTCTCGGACGGCGCATTAGCGCCGCTCTCATCGACCTCGGACTGCTGACCGTGCTCTTCATCGTCCTGGGCTTGACGATCGGCGAGTCCAAAATGGAAGACGGGACCGCCTCGGTGAACCTTAACGGTCTACAGGTACTGCTATTTGTTGTCCTCGTACTCCTCTACTACTTCGCGTTCGAGGCGGCCATCGGCCAGACCATCGGCAAGCTGATCCTTGGCCTGCGTGTAGTTCGCGTCGACGGTGGCCGGCCCTCGATGGCGGCCATCGCCACGCGGACGCTGCTTCGTATCATCGACGGACTTCCGCTCCTGTACCTCGTCGGCTTTATCATGGTAATGGCCACCGGTGAGCGACGGCAACGGCTCGGGGACGTTGTAGCCCAGACCAAGGTGGTCCGGAATTAGTCACAACCCACGGCGGGTGACGTCGGCGGCAGGTTGAACTACTTCGGAGTTGCCTGCTCATCGGCGGGTTCTGGTGCCACGTGCACCGGTAGGCCACTGGCGAGGTTTCCGCTGCGGCTCCTTTTCCAGTGGCCCCCGGCCCGAACCGGACGTGCCCGTTGTCCGAGCATCCTGTGGGGTTCCAGAACTGACGACACTGGTCCGGCCTACTGGTTTATGCGGCTCGTTCGTACTCGGTGACGAGGCCGCCGAGGACCCGTCTGCGGTTGATCCGCGCCCGGGCCAGGTCCACCGGGCGGCGATCAGGCCGTCAGCCTCGCGTGGCCGCCATCAGCCCAGGGCCGAGGCCATGATCACATAGCCGCGAAAGACCCAAGCCGCAGCACCGATCCGTTGAGTCGGCCTGGGGCGCGGTGCCGGCGTTGCCACCGGTCCGTTTTCCCCAGGCCGCTCGCCGAACCCGGCGTGCGGTCGGGTAGGCCGCCGGCGAGGTCCCTGCGTTGCAGGGCCTTTTCCGTCGGCCCCCCGCCGAACCGGGCGTGCCCTGTTAAGTGGCATCCGGCTCTCCAGTGCTCACCGTGGATGCCGTGAGGGACGTCCGGCGTGGACGTTCTCGTGGCAGCCGCGGCAAACGACGAGGGTCTTACGGTGGCGGGCAGCCATCCGTAGGCCAAGGCGCGGAACTCCGCTGCCATCGAATCAGAATGTGGTGGCGCAGGCGTACGGCGTCCAGGCGGTGTAGCCGTACGCGTTGTAGGACCTGATGGCGAAACACATGTACGTCCTGGACGCCAGGCCGGTCCGGTAGAACGTGGTGACGTTGGCGCCGACGGTGAAGTAGTTGACCCCGTCGTAGATCTGGAAGCCGGTCTCGTTGGTCGAGCGGTCCTGCCAGCTGTGTCCGGTGAGTTGCCCTCGCCGTTGTACGCGTGCACCGCGAAGCACATGTACGTGCCCGGGGCGATACCGGTCCAGGTATAGCTGGTCACGTTGGCACCAACCGACGCATAGCTGACAGGTCATGATCGTCTGGTTGGTGCGTTGTGGGATGACCACCACGATCGGCCCGGGCGAACCTGCGCGGCTACCTCAGCGAGCTGCACCGGCTACTCGACGATTGCCACGGCGGCGGCCCGGATCCGGCGCGGCTGGCCGCCACGGCCGGCGGGGTGCTGCTGTATCTTCCGGACGACGGGGTGGATGTAGGGCAGTTCCGGGAGCAGCTGCGCCGAGCCTGGGAGTGCGTGGCCGGGCGGGACTGGGTCCTCGGCGGCTGCATGAGGCGGGTGGTGATCCTGAGCGACAGGTTGCAGACACGCCGTCCGCGGCAGTACTGGCCGACCTTGCGGGTGCGCGTAGATTACGTGCGGTCCACCGTGGCGATGCTGAATACCTCCATCCATGACATTACGGA
>JBLNGJ010000199.1:0-3916 GCA_050264675.1 Micromonosporaceae bacterium | reverse complement strand
CACGTCTGCGACGAGGGCGACCAGGCCCGCCGCGTCGAGCAGGTCGGCCGGGCGGACGGTGACGCCGTCGCGGACGTAATGGAAGCCGGCGCTGACCCGCTCGACCGGTACGCCAGCCAGCTCGGCCCAGGCGAGCCGGTACGCGGCGAGCTGCACCGCGGCGGCGGCCGCCTCCGCGCCGGTCGGCCGGGCGCCGGTCTTCCAGTCGATCACCTCGAACCGGCCGGCCGGCTCGGCGAAGACCGCGTCCATGCGCCCGCGCACAACCACCCCGGCCACCACGGTGGCGAAGGGCACCTCGACCCGGGCCGGAGTCCGGCCGGCCCAGTCGCTGGCCAGGAACGCGGCCTGCAAGGCCTCCAGCTCGGTGTCCGGCGCCGCTCCCGCGTCACCGGAGCCCGGCAACTCGTCCAGGTCGAGCAGCTCCCCGCCACCGAAGCGGCGCTCCAGCCACAGGTGAAACGCGGTACCCCGGCGGGCGTGCGGATCGGGGGCCTCCGGCAACGGCCGGCGCAGTCGCCGGGCCAGCCGCTGTGGATCCTGGCGCAGCGCCACCAGCTGCGAGACCGAGAGATGGTCAGGCAGGGCCACGTCGACGACGGCCGCCTCCCGTTCCCGGTCCCGCTCGGCGAGCAGCAGCCGCGCCTCCTCGGCCCAGCGGTGCGCCTCGGCCCGCTCGTCGGCGGTCAGCCCTTCAGCGGCCATCGTCGCCCCGTCGATCGCCCCCAGCGACGCCGCGGCCCGCACCAGTTCGGCCGCCTCGGCCATCGCGTCCCGCCGGGCGTCGAGCGGATCGGCCGGCCAGGTGGTCCGCTCGACCTGCTCGAGGGTCGGATTCTCCGCGTCCTCGGCGGGCCGCGGGGCCCAGTTCTGCACGGTGCCGGCCCCGTCGCCGCAGGCGGCCGCGACCTCCTCCAGGAACGGCGACGGGCCGCGCGGGTTGCGCACCCCCTCGCCCCACCAGTAGCCGGAGCAGAGCAGCAGGTGCCGCGGGCGGGTGACGGCGACGTAGGCGAGCCGGCGCTCCTCCCGTTCGTGGTGCGCCCGCCACTCCTCCTCGAACCGCTCCCGCGCCTGGTCGACCTGCTTGCCGTCCTGGGCCAGGTCGACGCGCAGCTGCGGCAAGCCGGAACGGTCGCCCCGCAGTGGGAACGGCAGCACGCCCATGCCGGCGAGCCAGTGGTCGCTGCCGGTCGGCCGGGCCGGGAACGCGTCGGCGGTGAGCCCGGCGACCGCGACCACGTCCCACTCCAGCCCCTTGGCCGCGTGGGCGGTGAGGATCTGCACCGCACCCTCGACGACCTCGACCTCCCCGGCCGGCAGGCCGCGCTCCTCCTTCTCGGCCGCGGCGAGGAAGGACAGGAACGCCGACAGGCTGGCCCCGTCGCTCTCCTCGGCGAAGCGGGCAGCCACGTCGCCGATCGCGTCCAGGTGGGCCCGGGCCAGATCGGTCTGCCCGTCCGGGGTGTACGCGCGTACCGCGACCTCCACGTCGAGCCCGATGGTCCGGGCCACGTCGGCGACCAGGTCGGGCAGCGACTGGTCCAAGCGGCGGCGCAGGGCCCGCAGCTCGTCGCGGAAGGCGACCAGCCGGCGATGCCCCTCGGCTGAGTAGGCCGCCGGGGCACCGAGGTCATCGAGCGCCTCGGCCAGGGTCGCGTCGTCGAGCCGGTCGGTGGCGATCTCCGGTTCGGCCCCACCGTCGCCTGGCCCACCGTCACCTGGCCCGCTGTCGCCCGGCCCGCCCGCCGCCCGCGCCTTCGCCAGCGCCCGGGACCGGCGGTAGAGCGTGACGATGTCGCGGGCGCCCAGCCGCCAACGCGCCCCGGCGAGCAGGCGCAGCAGCGACGCGCCCGCGGTCGGATCGGCGAGCACCTGCAGCGTGCAGACGACGTCGCGGACCTCCGGGGTGTCGAGCAGACCGCCGAGGCCGACCACCTCCACCGGCAGGCCCCGGGCCCGCAGGGCCGCCTCGATCGCCGGGATCTGCTTACGCGCACGCACCAGCACCGCGGTGGTGGGCGGCGCGGCCGGCTGGCGCTGGCTCGAACCGGCCCAGTCCCGCCAGGCCTGCTCCACCTCATCGGCGATCCAGGCGGCTTCGTCCACAAAGGACTCGAGCAGGGCGCAGCGCACCCGGCCCTTGGCCGCGACACAGGCGCCGGGCGCCGGCGCCAGCTCCTCCACCCTTACCCCGCGGCGGCGCAGCGGCTCGGCGACCCGGTTGGCGACGGCCAGGATCTCCGGCATGTTCCGCCAACTCACCGACAGCGATCGCACGGTGGCCGGCGCCCCGTCGACATGCGGGAAGTCGGTCGGGAACCGGTCCAGCGTGCCCGAGCTCGCGCCGCGCCAGCCGTAGATGGACTGGCACGGGTCGCCCACCGCGGTGACCGGATGGCCCTCACCGAAGAGCGAACGCAGCAGCACCACCTGGGCGTGCGAGGTGTCCTGATACTCGTCGAGCAGCACCACCCGGAACTTCTCCCGCTCGACATGGCGCACGTCGAGGTGGTCCTGCGCGACCACGGCGGCCCGCCGGAGCTGATCGCCAAAGTCCATGCCGTCGGCGGCCTGCTTGCGTTGGGCGTACGCGCGAACCAGCGGCAGCAGGGCCAACCGCCCGTGCTGGCGGTCGAGGACGTCCTGCACGTCCTTGTACATCCGGGGCACCGAGCGTTGCGTGACCGCGGCGACCAGCTCGTGGGTGAACGCCTCGATCTCGCCCGGATCGCGCAGGTGCTCGGCCAGCTCACCCGAGAGCGCGAGCACCGCAGCCGTCGCGCTCTCGTGGCCCAGCGGGAAGTCGCGCATCTGCGGCGTGTCGGCCAACCGCACCACCGCGTCGGCCAGCTGCCAGCACGCGGCCTCGGTGAGCAGCCGCGTGGCCGGCTCGTAACCGGCCCGCAGGCCATGCTCGCGGACGATGCGCGAGGCGAACGAGTGGTACGTGGCGACCGTAGGCTCACCGGCCAACTGGGCATCGCGCCCGAGCAACCGGATCACCCGGCCCAGGTAGTACCGGATGCGGTGAGAGAGCTCGCCGGCGGCCTTGCGGGTGAACGTGAGACCCAGCACCTGATCGGGGCGCACATGCTGGTTGACGATGAGCCACATGACCCGCAGCGCCATCAGCTCGGTCTTCCCGGACCCGGCCCCGGCCACCACCAGCAGTGGTTCATCGGGCGGGTCGGCGATGACGGCCTGCTGCTGCGGACTGAGCTGGTAGCGCAGGCCGAGCGCGTGGCGCAGCTCGTCGGGGGTGAACCTGGGGCCGGTCATCCCTGCGTCACCTGCCGTCCCTGGCCCGAGACCGGACACGACGTCCGGACCGGACAGTGTGCACACGTCTTGTTCACCACCGCATCAAAGGTCGCGGCGGCCATCGCGGCGGCCGCGCCCCGCACCAGCCGCGCGGCCCACTCCGGGTCGTCGGCCTCGGCCAGCGGAACCTGCGCCCGCACCGACGCCGTCTTGCCGCCGTTGCCGAGCGCGACGATCTCGGCGCCGCCGGGCACCGAACCCTCGGCGAAGGCGCCCTCACGCACCGCCAGCTGGTACGCGGCGAGCTGCGGGTGCACGGCAACGTCCTCCATGGACGGCACCGAGGCACCGGTCTTGAGGTCGACCACAACCAGACGCCCGTCCGCGTCCAGCTCCAGCCGGTCGACCCGACCGCGCAGCTGCACCGGGTTCTCCGCGGCGCCGGCCAGCTCCCGCCGGAACTCCCGCTCCACCGCGATCAGGCGGCGCGGGTTGCGGGCCAGCCAGTCGACCAGCTTCTCCACCATCTGCTCGGCGCGCGCCCGCTCGCGCTCGTTGAGCCAGCGAGCCGAGACCTCCACCGCGTCGAAACGCTGGGTCACGTAGTCGCGAAGCAGGGCCGGATCGGTGGCCGCATCCTGGGCGAACATCG
>JBLNGJ010000198.1:0-11246 GCA_050264675.1 Micromonosporaceae bacterium | reverse complement strand
GACCATCACCGTGACCGGTGGTCGCATCACCGGCGCGAGCGTCGCGTACAACACCTCGCCCGGAGCCAGCCTCTCCTACTTCAGCCGGGCCAAGAGCACGCTGAGCCCGAAGGTGCTCTCGGCGCAGACGTGGAACCTCGGCCGGGTATCCGGCGCGACCTACAGTGGCAACGCCTTTGAGCTGTCGCTGCGCGACGCGATGGGCAAGGCGGGCTTGCCGACATGACGCCAGAGACAAGCGTGCGGCAGAGCGAGGCCCTCATGGGCACAGTGGCCACAGTGGAGCTTTACGACCCGGTGCCTGACCGCGACGCCGTCGATGATGTCTTCTCCTGGCTGCACGAGGTCGACCGCCGGTTCAGCCCGTTCATTGCCGACAGCGAGGTCAACCGGCTGGACCGGGGCGAGCTAGGTCTGCCGGAGTGCTCGGCCGACCTGCGCGAGGTGATCGAGTGCTGCGCGGAGCTGTGGCAGCGCACCGACGGCTACTTCGACATCTACGCCACCGGACGGCTGGACCCCTGCGGCTATGTCAAGGGCTGGGCGGTGCAGGTGGCCTCGCAGCGCCTGAGCGCTGCCGGCGCGGTCAACCACTGCATCGAGGTCGGCGGGGATATCCAGACGAGGGGCCGCCCGGCGCCCGATGAGCAATGGCAGATCGGCATCCGCCATCCCTGGCAACGCGACCGGATCTGCTGGCTGCTGAGCGGCACCGATCTGGCCGTGGCCACATCCGGCCTCTACGAGCGTGGACTGCACGTCATCAACCCCCGCACCGGCTTGCCGGCCGATCAGCTCTGCTCGGTCACCGTCGTCGGTCGTGACCTGGGCATCGCCGATGCGTACGCCACGGCGGCGGTGGCCATGGGTCGGGCCGGCCTGGGCTGGCTCACCGGGCTCGACGGTTACGAGTGCGCCGTCGTGTTGGCCGACGGGACCGCGTACGAGTCGGCCGGTCTGCCGAGCGTCGCGCTCTTAACGAATTGTTGAGCTTGCCACAGGGTTGCGCTAGGCGCCCCGCGGCCACGATGGACTCCTCGACGTTGCGAGCTTGTCTGGTAAGGAGACACTGTGCGCAAGCGGATATCGAAGCTGGCCGCCACGATCGGCCTCGCCCTCGGACTCGTCGTTATCGGCGGTTCGGTGATCGGCGGCATCGCACTCGCCATGGACCACAGCAAGGCGCCCGCCGTCACGAACGACACCGGCGGTCACGACGTGGCCGACAACCAGGGCGACGACACCGACGAGCCGGATGGCACTGAGGCCGATGCCACCAGTACCGACGGGGACTCCTCGGCCGACCACGGGGCCGCCACCGGCGAGGACGACTGCGACGCGGACGACATGACCTCGTCGCGGTCCGGCGATGACGCGACCGGCGATGACGCGACCGACGATGACGCCACCGACGATGACGCAGCCGAATGCGCGGCTACCTCAGGCCAGGTCGGCGAGCCGGGCGACGACTGACCGTCACGTCATCCCGGACGGCGGCGCGCCTGTGTGGACGATGGCCCCTCAGCGTCCACGCGGCGCGCCGCGCCGCTCTCGGTGACTACGCACGACCGCGGGTGCGGGCGGGCCGAGTTCCACGGTGACCGCGGCGCCGCCGGCGGCCGACCGGCCGAACCCCATCCCCCCGCCCGAGTTGGCCGCGGTGCGACGCACGATGTCCAGGCCCAGCCCAGTCGAGCCGGCGCCACTCTCGCCGCGACGATGGATTGGGCCATCGGGCAGGCCGGGCCCGCTGTCGGCAACGGTGAGCCGGCCGCCACCGCTGGGCCAGACGGCTAGCGTGACGGCGAACGCCGTGCCCTCGGGCGTGTGCCGGAACACGTTGCCGATCAACGCGTCCACGCAGGCCGCGAGGTCGTCGCGGGTCAGCCGCACCGGCACCCGGTCGGCCGGGACGGACAGGCTGACCCGCCGGTTCTCCTCCTCGGCCAACACCGACCAGAATTGCACCCGCTCGACCACGACCGCCGCCGCGTCGCAGCCCACCGCGACCCCTTCCCGGACCGGACGGTCGGCTTCCCGGATCACCGCGTCGACGGTTCGGTCGACCGCGTCCAGGTCGGCCATCAGGCGGGTGCGGGCCGGGGCTTCCGGCAGCGACTCGACATCGATGCGCAGCGCTGTCAACGGAGTGCGCAACCTATGGGACAAGTCGGCGACCGCTTCCCGCTCCTGCGCCAGCAACTCGCTGATGCGGTCGGCGAGCAGGTTCAGGCCGGTACTGACCTCGCGCACCTCGGGCGGCCCGTCCGCGCCGGCTCGCGCGCTCAGGCTGCCCTGGGCGAGCCGATGCGACACGTCGGCCACGGCCGAGAGCGGCCGGGTCAGCGCGCGGGCCAGCCGATCGGCCACGAGCAGGCTGACCCCGAGCAAGCCGAGGCCGAGCAGAGCGAGCACGGTCCACGACCGATTGACCCCGGCGCGTAACTCGGCGTCCGACACAAAGGTCCGGATAACCGCGGTGCCCTCGCTCAGCCCGGCCACGGCGACCACGACCTCCCGGCCGCCCGGGGCCGGAGCGGTCGTGCTGCGTCCGGTCCAGCCAATGTCCACAGCAGACGATGCCGGAACCGGCACCCCGATCACCCGGCCGTCGGGGAGGAAGACTGTGAGCGGGTGCCGTGCTGAGGCATTCAGGTGGGCCACGGCGAGGTCGAGGTCGACGGCATCGACGCTGGTGACCGCGGGCGCGAACGCCTGCGCCTCGACTACCGCGGCACTCATCGCCCGGTCGGCCGCGGCCGCGCGGACCAGCAGCGCCAGCGGCACGATGAACGCGACCAGGATGAGCGAGCTCGTCGCGCCGACCAGCAGCATCAACCGCCTTTTCACGGGTCCGCCGGATTGCCCGCCGAATCGGGTGGGGCGACGAGTTTGAGCCCGACACCCCGGATGGTGTGCAGGTAGCGCGGGCGCTGCGCGCTCTCGCCGAGCTTACGACGCAGCCACGAGACGTGGACGTCGAGCGTGTCGTCCGGCCCTCCGTACGGCTGGCGCCACACCTGGGTCAGCAGCTCCCGCCGGGTGACGACCGCACCGGCCCGGGAGGCCAGGTAGCTGAGCAGGTCGAACTCGCGGGGTGTGAGTTCGACCGGGCGGCCGGCCACGGTGATCTCGCGGGCGGCCTGGTCGATGCGCAACTCGCCCACGACAAGTGGCCCGGCCACCTCGCCACCGCCGCCTGAGCGTCGCAACACCGCCCGGATCCGCGCGTCGAGCTGAGCCGGGCCGAACGGCTTGATCACGTAGTCGTCGGCACCCTGTTCCAGGAGCTTGACGATGACCGCCTCATCGGCGCGGGCGGTGGTGACGATGACCGGCACGTGGCTCACCGAACGGACCATACGCAGCAAATCCTCGCCGTCCACGTCGGGCAGGCCGAGATCGAGGATGACCAGATCGGGCCGGCGATCGATGACCTCGGGCAGCGCGGACATGCCCGTGCCCAGGCTGGTGACGACGTGTCCCAGCTCGGTCAGCGCGCGGATCAGCGAGCGCCTGATCTCCGCATCGTCCTCCACGAGCAGCAATTGAGCCACGGCGCACACCTTAGCCGACCGGAAGGACCGATAACGATCATAAACCTTGAGCCAGCCTTAGGGTTGGCTTAGTCCCGAGTAGGCGATGATGGTGCGGTGTCGCGCCTACGCCCCGCACTCACCAGCCTTCTGGCCTGGGCGGCCGGGGCGACCGCGGCGGTCGCGGTCGGGCTGTTGGCCCTGTCCCTGATCCGTAGTGGCCTCACCGACGACGCATTCCAGCCGATCACACCGGAAGCGGTCGGCCAGACCGAACCGGGCCCGTCGGTGGCGGCTTCGGCCAGCACCGGGCCCGTCACGACGCCCACCGCGGGTCGGGCGGCGTCAGCCGAGCGGCGGGCCACCACGGCCGGCGGTACCGTCGTCGCGCGCTGCCAGGGTGGCCTGGCCTACCTCGTGTACTGGACGCCGGAACCGGACTTTAAGGCCGACCACGTCACCCGGGGCCCGGCGGCGCAGGTCCGGGTGACCTTCGAAGCGCCGGGTCGTGAGATCACAGTGACGTTTGTCTGTGTCGGTGGTGTGCCCGAACCCACCGTTCGCCATGACTGGGGCGACGACTCCGGTCACGAGTGAGGCGGCGCCGGTCCCAGGGGATACTGAACTCGCCGGCGTGAGCAGAGCGTGCCGGGCGGCGCGCTGGGCGCGACAATGGATTCCGACGCGCTCACCTCCGCGGAGGAGGCAGGATGACTGACGTGACCCTGGACACGCCCGGGGGGAACCTGGCGCTGTCGGTACTGCCGGCGGTGGAGGGCCCGCCCGGTTTGGACGTAGGCAAGGTGCTGCAGGAGACCGGCTATGTCACCTTCGACCCCGGGTTCCTGACCACGGCGGCGTGCACGTCCTCGATCACCTACATCGATGGGGACGCGGGCGTGCTGCGCTACCGCGGTTACCCGATCGAGCAGCTCGCCGAGGAGTCGTCGTTCCTCGAGGTCAGCTACCTCCTCATCTACGGCGAGCTGCCCACGGCGGCGCAGCTGACCGATTTCAGCGACCGGGTGCGGATGCACACATTGCTGCACGAGGAGCTGCGACGCTTCTTCGACGGCTTCCCGCGTGATGCCCACCCGATGGCGGTGCTCTCCGCCGCGGTCAGCGCGCTGAGCACGTTCTACCAGGACAGCCTGGACCCGTTCGACGACGACCAGGTCGAGATCTCCACCGTGCGACTGCTCGCCAAGGTGCCCACGATCGCGTCGTACGCGTACAAGAACGCGACCGGTCAGCCGCTGCTCTACCCGGACAACTCGCTCGGCTACGTGGAGAACTTCCTCCGGATGACCTTCGGCGTGCCGTCCGCGCGCTACGAGATCGACCCGGTCATCGTGGCCGCGCTGGACCTGCTCTTCATCCTGCACGCCGACCACGAGCAGAACTGTTCGACCTCGACGGTGCGGCTGGTCGGTTCGGCCCAGGCCAACCTCTTCGCGTCGGTCTCGGCCGGCATCAACGCGCTCTCCGGACCGTTGCACGGTGGGGCCAACGAGGCCGTGCTGCAGATGCTGCAGCACATCCGCGCCGACGGCGGTGACGTCGCGGCCTTCGTCCGCAAGGTGAAGAACCGTGAGAACGGCGTGCGGCTGATGGGCTTCGGTCACCGGGTCTACAAGCATTACGACCCGCGGGCGGCCATCGTCAAGCGCACCGCGCAGGAGGTGCTCGGCCGGATGGCTCGGTCCGACCCACTGCTCGAGCTGGCCATGCAGCTGGAGGAGATCGCACTCGCCGATGAGTTCTTCGTCTCCCGCCGGCTCTACCCCAATGTGGACTTCTACACCGGGCTCATCTACAAGGCGATGGGGTTCCCGACCAAGATGTTCACCGTGCTCTTCGCGCTTGGCCGGCTGCCGGGGTGGATCGCCCAGTGGCGCGAGATGATCGCCGATCCGACCAACAAGCTGGGCCGGCCGCGCCAGATCTACACCGGTTCGCCGCAGCGCGACTTCGTCCCGATCGGTCGGCGCTGACCGGCGACACTACTCGATCGCCGACAAGCCACCGGCCAGCGTGAAGCCGAGCACGGTCAGCAGCCCGGTGACCTTGCCACCCTCTTCGAACGCCTCCGGGATCATCGAGTTGGCCAGCATCGTCAGCACGGCGCCAGCCGCGAACGCCTGCACCGCGCGGCCGTCCGACTGGGGGATCACCCGGACCAGCCAGTAGCCGAAGGCCGAAAACACCGCCGAGATCACCACGATCTCCGTCCACAGTCGATAGATCGCCGGCGCCCGCTGCCCGGAGGCGCGCAGGTCGGCCGTGGCCCCCAACGCCTCGGGCAGGTTGGAGACGAACACGGCAACCAGAAACGCCAGGCTGACCGAGCCGCCCGCGGCCAAGCCCATGCCGAGCACGGTGGACTCGGGCACGCCGTCGAGAAGCGCACCGAGCACGATCGATCGACCCGAGAACCGGGAGCCGTTGTCGTGGCGGGTGACGAGCCGGTCGAGGATGAAGAAGACGACCGCACCGGCGCCGAGCACGACGAACCTCGGGCTGCTGCTCGGGTTCGCCGGCACCAGTTCGTACGCGACGGCCGCGATGAGTGCGCCGGCGCCGAAGCCCATGACCGCACCGACGATGCGGCTGGGCAGGCGAAGCGTCAACGCCAGCCAGGCTCCCACGAGGAGCGACACCGCGCCGAGTGCGCCCCACCCCGCCGCGGCCAGCGCCGACATCCGCGCCGCCTACCCGGCCCCGGTCATGTCCACCAGCCTAGGGCGGCGGCCACGATCGGAAGCCGGCTTCGGCGAACGCAGCGTCGAGCCCGGTCTGATCGGCGGCTAGGACCACTTCACGCCGTACGCGCGGTCTTGGCGCAGCTGCCGGAACGACAGCTGCACGTCGCCGAACCGGTCGGGCAGGAGAAGGTCCTTGACCGAGGCTGGCACGTCGAACCCGCGGGGGTCCACACCATCCAGCCGCCAGACCGTGGCCGGCGGCGCGGCCAGGTTGAACCGCACCGTCACGTCGAAGGAGAGACACGGCGCAGATGGCTGCAGCAGGTAGTGCGGCGCCATCGGCTGCCCCGGTGGGATCTGATAGCGGATGGCGTACTCATGCGTCTCACCGCGACGGTAGGTGCGCGGCAGCTCCACCAGGATGCGGAAGTGTTCGTCCGATGCCCGTTCACAGCGCCCGATGCGACCGCCGAAGAGCATCTCGACCACCAGGTCGTGGTCGGCCGCGGCCGCCCCGGCGACCCGGGGCACCGTGAACAGGAAGACGATCTCGCTCACCTGGTCGCCGGTGACCACAATGGAGCTCTGTTCGGTCAGGTCGGGCGTGGGCCCGTCCAGGCGCAGGAAGCCGCGCACCGTCCGCAGCTGCCAGGCGTCATCGATCGATCGCTCGGCCAGGTCGGTGTGGCCCCGGTCGGCCTGAGCCCGCTCGGTGGCGACCAGGACGAGCACATCGAACGCCTCGTCGACCCGGCGACGTGCGGTTCGCTCGTGGCAGTTGAGCTGGCCGGCCAGCCACCGCTCGCGTGCGGTGAGATCACGCTGATCGGTCTGCGGGTGCAGGGCGAGCGCGCCCAGCACGGCCAGGCGCGTCTCGGCCGACTCCGACCGCAGCAACTCCTCGATGGCAACCGCCATCGCCGTTCGCGCGGTAGCCGAGTTCGCTTCGTTGCCGATGCCGGCCAACCGCCTCGTCTGCGGACCCAGCCGCCTGAGGATGCCCGGATGACGCATGGCCCGACCACGTCGAAGGAACTTGAGCTCCGCGGCCAGCGCGTCCGAATCGAAGGCCACCGCAACTCCCCTGCGCACGGCGATTTCCTCCCCCCGCCGCTGTGTCAAGGATATCGATCGCCGCGCGTCCGTCAGGAACAGGGACATCGCCATATGTCAAAGCTGCCGGACCAGAGTGGCCAATTGGCCAGTTCGTGGCCAGAAAAACGGACGCCGGTGCATCAAGCCACGGTGGACCATGTCAGGTGCATGGGGGGAGCCGCCGCCGTCTCCCAGCGGTCCAGCGCCGGTCGGATGCCAGCGCCGCGAGGGCTGGTCGCCGCCCGGCGCGGGTGGACCCCCTGCGGAGGGGGCAGGGGGTCCACGGCGCCCAGCCGGAACGGGGGCGGACCCCCGCATCCGTGCCTCCAGAGTGGAGTGTCAGCCGGCTGGCGCTGACCGCCGGCCGCGGACCAGCACCAACACGCCACCGAGAACGGCCAGTACACCCACGACCAGCAGGATGAGCGGCAGCGTCTGCCCATAGAGGTCGATCTGGCTCTGGGCGTCCTTCGCGTCGTTGGCGGCGTCGGTGACGCTTTCACCGGTGAACTGGGTGGCGACGTCGAAGATCGGGGCGACCGGCAGCACCCGACCGCCGGGCCCGGCGAGGCCGACCCGGCGGACCTCTTCGCGGGTCGTGTCCACCACGATGCCGGTGGTCGGTTCGACCCAGTAGGTCACCGTGGCCTCGTAGGTGTAGCTCAGCGACACCGGGTCGCCGAGCTGCGGCAAGGCTTGCGTGAGCTGGGCGCGCACATCGTCCGGGATGGGCAGCGCCGCGGCCAGTGCGGCGAGCGTCCCGGCCGGGAGCGAACTCGGCAGCGCGGCGAGAACCTGCTCGTCCTTGATCGGCGCGGCGCTGATCTCGGCCTGGTACACGTAGGTGTTCACGCCACCCTTGGACTCTTCGCGGACGTAGGTCAGCGGCGTCGTGGTCTGCGTCTCGGCCACCCAACCGGTGTAGTTGGTCTGCTCCGCGCCGATCGGCCAGCTCACCGTGAGCCCTTCCGCCGGCACGACCTGCCAGCTCGCCGGCGGATCGGCGGCTGGCTGCAGCGAGGTGCGGTCGACCGCGTACACCGCCGAGGTCCGGCCCAGCGGTTGGCCGCTGGCGGTGCTGAGGCTGCGCGCATCGGAGACCTGCGCCTTGTCGCCGTCGGTGGCGAGCACCTTGACCGTACGGTCAGCCGCGACCGGGACGTTGACCCGCAGCGCCGCGGCGAGGTTGCCCGAGGCGATGGCCTGCGGGTCGAGCACGAGCTTGCCCGTTCCGGTCAGGCGCCGGGTGGTGTCGGTGTCGGCCGGCAGCTGTTTCTGGTTCGGCACTACCACCCAGGTCAGAATGGCCGCCGCCAGCAGGCTGAGCACACCGAACGTGATCAGGCCGATTCCCCATCCGCCGGCACTCTTCGATCGCATGACGCCCCCCGTGGCGGCCGCCCGCCGTCCCGATCGAGATTAATGCCGTTCCTCACGGCTGCGGACCGGATTGGCGGTTTCGGTCACGGCAGCAGACGCAGCGCCAGGCGCGGACACC
The DNA here is from genome assembly GCA_050264675.1 of Micromonosporaceae bacterium. GTDB lineage: Bacteria > Actinomycetota > Actinomycetes > Mycobacteriales > Micromonosporaceae > JBLNGJ01. Next base: position 2,412 of record JBLNGJ010000198.1, on the reverse strand, counting down.
GCGCGACCGCCTGCCGGGCCAACGTCTCCAACGCCAGCGGCACCACCGGATCCCGGCTGCCGTCACGGACCAGTGGATAACCCCACTCGTCGCGGGCGAGGAGCTCGGGCAGGAGCTCGGTGCACAGACCCCGACCGTCGCACGTGGTCCAGTCAATGTGGAGCTGCCGCGTTGCGTTGGCCATGTGACCTCCTCAGGCCCGGCTGCACGTGCCGGCCAGATGCAGACCCACCTCGGTCGCGAACATGCGCAGGCTGCTGCGAATGAACCGGGCGGTGCCGTCGGGGTGATGGCACGCCCCGCGTCCGGCGACCAACGTGGTGAGCCGCTCGACCTCGCCCGGCAGCCCGGCGTGCCGCTCCCGGCGGGCGATCCGGGCCAGCGTGTCGGCCAGCCGCGGCAGCCCGTTGCGGCACGGTCCACACTGCTTCGCGCTCTGGCCGGCCAGGTAGCCCGCGATGCGCGCGCTCTCCACCACGCCACAGGTCGTGGCCGGCAGTGCGAACACCACCCCGGCGCCCGGGGCGGCGCCGTGCCGGCTCAGCTCGGCGCGAGTCACGCCGAGGTCGGCGGCGGGCGGCACCCAGGCACCGTGGTAGCCACCCACGAGCACCGCCTGCAGCGGCGCGGTGGCCCCACCCGCCCGATCGAGCAGCTCGCCCAGGCCGACCCCGTAGGGCGCCTCGTAGACGCCCGGCATCGCGACCGCACCGGTGACCGTGGCGAGGAACGTGCCGGGTTCGCTCGCCGTGCCGGCCGAACGGAACCAGGCCGCACCCCGCCGGGCCAGCAGGGCCAGGTGGGCCAGCGTCTCCACGTTCTGCACCAGCGTCGCCGCGCCACCGACGCCCCGCTCCACCACCCGGCGCGGGGTGTCCCGGGGCAGCGGCGGATGCCCTTCGATGCGGGCCACCACGGCCGACTCCTCCCCGGCCACGAAGCCGGCGCCGGCGGTCACCACACTGACCTCGACCCGGTCCCAGCCGGCGCCCTGCCGTCGCCGCAGCGCCACGTCGACCGCCCCCGCGAACTGCGCCGACACGTACGCGTACGCCCGGCGCGAACCCACCGCTTCGGCCGCGAGCTGCAAGCCGTCGAGCACCAGGTGCGGGGCGTTGGTCAGCAGGGCCCGATCCTTGCCGCTGGCCGGCTCGCCCTCGGCCCCGTTGGCCACCACGACCGGCCGGGAGCCGGCGGCCACCGCGGCCAGCTTGCGCCAGGTCGGAAAGCCGGCGCCGCCGCGCCCGGTCAGTCCCGCGTCGGCCACGACCGCGATCAGGCCGCCCCGCCCCCGCCAGGGCAGCGGGCCGTGCCGGCCGCGGTGCTCGTCCAGGTCGGTCGTGGCGTGGGCGGTGAGGCGCTCGTGCGTGGTCATGGCGGTCATCGCCGGCCCGCCCAGGACGGGTTGGCCCGCTCCACGAAGCCGGCCGAACAGCGCCAGGCGACCGCAGCCAGCGCGGCCGCGCCGCAGGCCACCGCGATCGCCCGCAGCCAGCTGGTGCGCGCGTCGGTCCCGGTGCCCAGGCCGTGCAGCAGGGCCACCGGCCAGGCCAGGTAGGCCAGCCAGTGCACCAGCCGCCAACCGCGCAGGCCGATGCGGTGGCGCAGCAGGCTGGTCACCAGCAGGGCCAGGAAGAGATCGCTGGCCAACGTGCCCAGGCCGAGCCAGAGTGGTCGGTACGTGCCGGTGAACGGCACCACCAGGTCGACCAGGCGCAGCTGCGCGTACGGGTCGAAGAGCAGCGTCGTGACATGGATCGCGATCAGCACCAGGGCGGTCAGGGCAGCGTTGCGGTGCACCACCGAGACACCGAAGCGGGGCAGGCCGAACACCGGGCGCCCCGACCGGTTCCCCACCCCGAGCACGACCACCGTGGTGAGCAGGATGAGCCCGACGACACCGGTGCCCCGCGACAGATACCACAACGCGTCTACGGTGATCATGCTGTCTCCGCGGAAGCGAGTGCGTCGACAGTCACGGCTGCTCGTCCGGCCAGCCGTTGAGGGTGTGGACCGTGCGCTCGGCGTCCACCAACCGGGCCGGCAGCCCGATCCGCCGCAGCCAACCGCGCGCGCGTTCGGCGCGGACCACGGCGGCGGTGCTCGCCACGTTCGCATCGAGGCAGCGCCAGGCCACCACCGAGGCGCTGCGCCAGACCGGACGGGCCGGTGCGCCGGTGCGCGGGTCGACGATGTGGTGCACGCTCTGCCCACCGCAGCGCCAGCGACGACGCACCGTGCTCGACGTGGCCAGCGCGGCACCGGCCGGCAACGTGACTGTCGTGTGTGGATCGTCCGCGGAGTCGTGGACCAGCACCCGCCAACCACCGTCCGGCGCCGGGCCGGGGGTGGGGATGTCGCCCCCCAGGCTGGCCACCACCCCCACCCCGGAGCGCCGGGGCACCCGGGCGG
>JBLNGJ010000197.1:0-13427 GCA_050264675.1 Micromonosporaceae bacterium | reverse complement strand
GGGGGGGGGGGGCCGGCCCGCGCGGGGTTGGGGGGGCGGGGGGGGTTGTGGGGTGCGCCCCCCCCCCGCCCCCCCTCGACTGTCCCGGGTGGCCCGCTCGTCGTTGGTGCCCCGGCCTTAGTCCTCAGCCAGGTAGGCGATGCCCCACTCGGCTTCAGCTCGCAGTGACGGCTCGGCGTCGGTGGTTCGCGGGTCGGCGAGCAGGCGGGTGAGGACGGCGAGCCCCTCGGCCTCCCGCCCGCGCGACCGCCACCATCGGGGCAGCACGGCGGCGATGCGCAGCGCGGTGTGCGGGTCGGCCGCGCTGGCGTGGTCGAGCGCGGCACGCAAGTCGGCGAGCAGAAGGTCCCAGCCGGTGACGAGCGCGCCGGTCCGACCGCCACCGGCGAAATCCTCCCGGGTACGCGCGACCAGCCGAGCCATCACGTCGGCGTGCCGGTTGCGGGCCGCACCGAGGTCGGCCGGTTGCTCGGAGACGTACTCCTGCACCACGTCGGCGAGACCGAACCGCAGGCCCTGCCCGGGTAGCTGGGTGACCAACCCCAGCCCGACCAGCCGGTCGACCAGGCCGACCACATCGCGCCCGGCCGAACAGGGCGTCAGCAGATCCTCGGCCAGATCGAGCGACCACCGGGCGCAGAAGACCGCCAGCCACTGCAGGCAGGTCCACTCGCCCGGGTCGAGCAACCGGCAGCTTGCCGCGACCGCGTCGCGCAAGGTCGAGCCGGTCGCCTCACCGGTGTCGAGGTCGAGCACCCGGTCGCCGTAGCGGTCGAGGATCTCCGGAAGCTCGAGCACGCGCCCGCGCGCGGCCACCAACTCCAGGGCGAGCGGCAGGCCACCGAGCCGGCGCACGATCTCGCCCAGGATCGGCTCCTCCTCGGCCGGAACGGGGTGCTGGCGCACGCGACGCAGCCGGTCGAGGAAGAGCGCCACGGCCGGGTAGCTGGTCACGTCGCTGGCGCCGGGCGGCGGCACCTCCAGCGGGGAGACCGGCCACGCGTGTTCGCCCGGCAACCGCAGCGGGTGCCGGCTGGTGACCAGCAGGCGCAGGTTGGGGATACGGCCGCGCAGCCAGCTCACCACCGCCCGGGCCGGCTCGGCACCCCGGTCGGCGCCATCCAGGACCAGCAGCGTGGGACCACGGTTGGCCAGGCGGGCCGGTAGCCGCTCGGCCCGGGTCGCGCCGAAGACGGCGGCCGTGGCCGCCAGCTCATCGGCCTCGGTGCTCTGCTCGATGATCGCGACACCGCCCACGCCGCCCGGGAACCGCTCACCCACCCCGTGGGCGACCGCGAGGGCCAACCCGGTCTTGCCGACTCCGGCCAAGCCCACCAGGGTGACCAGGCCGGCCACGTCGAGCAGGGCGGTGACATTGCGGATGTCGCTCTCGCGGCCGATCAGCTCCGGCGCCAACGGCAGCGGCACCGTGACCAGCTCGTCCGGGCCGAGGCTGCGGGCCGCGCGGGCGATGGCGACGAACTCGTCCCGCTCGGAGCCGACCAGGTCCAACGCGTTGGCCAGCAGCTCGACCGTGGCCCGGTGCGGCGTGGCGGCTCGGCCGGTCTCGAGGTCGCGTACGGTACGCACACCAACCCCGGCGATGCGGGCCAACTCCTCCTGAGTGAGGCCAGCCGCGTACCGGCGAGCGCGCAACAAATCCGCAAACTCGCCACCCCCACCCACTCTCGGGACGCTACGCAGCCGAACCCATCGTGCCCAGCGCTTCGTCGTGCTCGTGACCAGCGAGATGTGCGGAATCCGACACCCTACTTACCGTCCATGGCTTACCGTCCGAGGCCTACAGGCCGAGGTCGCGGGCAATCACCAGGCGCTGCACCTCCGAGGTGCCCTCACCGATCTCGAGCACCTTCGAGTCGCGCCAGAACCGGGCCACCGGGAACTCGTTCATGAAGCCGTAGCCGCCGTGGACCTGGGTCGCCTCGCGCGCGTTGGCCACCGCCGCCTCACTCGCGTAGAGCTTCGCGATCGCCGCCGACCGCTTGAACTCCTCGCCGCGCTCCAGCCGGGCGGCCGCGTCGTACCAGGCCAGCCGGGCCGTGTGGGCACGCATCTCCATATCGGCAATCTTGAATTGAATCGCCTGGAACTCGGCGATCGGCCGGCCGAAGGCCCGCCGCTGCTGGGCGTACTTCACCGACTCGTCCACGCAGCCCTGGGCCAGGCCGGTGGCGAGCGCGGCGATCGCGATGCGCCCCTCGTCGAGCGTGCGCAGGAACTGCGCGTACCCCCGGCCGCGCTCGCCGATCAGGTTCGCCGCCGGCACCCGCACGTCGTCGAAGCTGAGCTGGTGCGTGTCGGAGGCGCACCAGCCCACCTTGGAGTATCCGGGGTGGACGGTGAAGCCGGGTGTGCCGGAGGGAACCAGGATGGTGGAAAGCTCGGGCTGACCGTCCGCAGTGGTCCCGGTGACCGCCGCCACCGAAACGGCCACCGTGATATCGGTGCCGGAGTTGGTGATGAACGCCTTGGTGCCGTTGATCACCCATTCGTCGGTGGCCTCGTCGAGCACGGCCCGGGTCTGCGCGCCGCCGGCGTCGGAGCCGAAACCCGGCTCGGTCAGCCCGAACGCCGCCAGCGCCTCCCCGCTGAGCAGCTGCGGCAGCCAGGTCGTCTTCTGCTCCTCGCGGCCGAACCGGTAGATCGGCATCGCGCCGAGGGAGACCGCCGCCTCCAGGGTGATCGCCACGCTCGAGTCCACCCGGGCCAGTTCTTCCACGGCCACGCACAGGGCCGTGTAGTCGCCGTCCATGCCCCCGTACTCGCTGGGGAAGGGCAGGCCGAACAGGCCCATCTTGCCCATCTGCCGCACGATCTCGTACGGGAACGTGTGCTTCTCGTAGTGTTCGGCGATCGCCGGAGCGACGACTTCCCGGGCGAACGCCGCCACCGTCTGGCGCAGGGCCTCGTGCTCTTCGGTGAGCATGGCTGGTCTTTCCTTCCCGATCAGACCGGCGTCACACCATGGCGGCGCCGGGCGAAGTGCCGGTCCTTGCCGCGGGCGGTGGCGAACCGGCGCACCAACTCGGCCCGCAGCTCGCTGGGCTCGACGATGGCGTCCACCACGAGTTCACTGGCCAGGCGCACGATGTCGATGTCGCGCTCGTACTCCTCGCGCTTGGCCGTGACGAACTCGGCCCGCTCGGTCTCCTCGGCGATCGCGGCGATCTTGTTGGCGTAGACCGCGTTGACCGCCGCCTCGGCGCCCATCACCGCGATCTTCGCGGTGGGCAGCGCGATCGTCGCGTCCGGCTCGAAGCCAGGGCCGGCCATCGCGTAGAGCCCGGCGCCGTAGGCCTTGCGGACCACCACACAGATCTTCGGCACGGTCGCCTCGGAGATCGCGGTAATCATCTTCGCGCCGTGCCGGATGATGCCTTGCTTCTCCACCGCCGTGCCGACCATGAAGCCAGGGACGTCGGCGAGGAAGAGCAATGGCACGTTGAACGCGTCGCACAGCTGCACGAACCGGGTCGCCTTGTCGGCCGAGTCGACGAAGAGCACCCCGCCCTTGTGCAGGGAGTTGTTCGCCACCACCCCGACCACCTCGCCGGCCAGCCGGCCGAAGCCGATGGTGACCTCGCGCGCCCACAACGCCTGGATCTCGAAGAACGAGCCCTCATCGAGCAGGCCCTTGACGTAACGACGCATGTCGAACGCCCGCCGCTCGCTCGCCGGAACCAGGGCGGCGAGATCCACAGTGGAAGGAGCATCGGCGGCCGCGGCCGAGGGTGGCGTCCCCTGCCAGTTCGACGGCAGGTAGGACAGGTAGCGGCGCACCACGTCGAGGGCCTCGGCCTCGGTCTTGCACAGGAAGTGGCCCACGCCCGATTCGGTGCAGTGCACCCGCGCGCCGCCCATCTGCTCCAGCGTGGTCTTCTCCCCGGTCACCATCTCGACCATGCGGTCCGAGCCGAGATACATCGAGGCGTTGCCCTCGACCATCGCGACCACGTCGCAGAAGGCCGGAATGTACGCACCACCCGCCGCCGAGGGCCCGAAGAGCGCACACACCTGCGGCACCGAACCCGATGCGCGCACCTGGTTCCAGAAGATGCGGCCGGCGCCCCGGCGGCCGGGAAAGAGGTCGACCTGGTCGGTGATCCGGGCGCCGGCCGAGTCGACGAGGTAGATCATCGGCGCGCCGGCGGTGTAGGCCCGCTCGATCACCCTGATGATCTTCTCCACCGTCCGGGCCCCCCAGGAGCCGGCCTTGACCGTGGAGTCGTTCGCCATCAGCCACACCGGTCGGCCGTCCACGGTGGCCGCCCCGGTGACCACGCCATCGGCCGGCAGCCCGTCGCCGAGCGCGTTGGCGTAGAGCCCGTCCTCGACGAACGACCCCTCATCGACGAGTAACGAGATCCGCTCGCGGGCGAAGAGCTTGCCCTTGGCCGTGTTCGCCTGGTGGTAGCGCTCCGCCCCACCGGCCATGGCCCGCTTACGCAGCTGGCCCAGCGTCTCGCCTTCGAGCGTCACCGATCGCCCCCTCACCCACCTGAACGATCGTTAGGTTACAGGAGAACGCCCGGCGCCGCCCGGCAGTCGGCGGCCCCGCCTCGTGGGCGTACGAAAGGGCCCGGCGGTCGTCACGACCACCGGGCCACCTTCTTCTATGTGGACGCCGGTCGCGCGTTGTTGTCTCCAGCACGCGTGCCGGCGGTAGCGCAGTGTTCGATCTCAGGCTGATCTGCCGTCAGTTTCTCGAAGCTGGCGAGAGAAACCAGCCAAGTATTACCCGCCGATGAAAACGGCCCGGTTACAACTTGGTCAAGGCTGTGCGTGGACCGGCCCGCAGCACGCCGCTGGGCAGCGTCCGGCCCACGATCTCCTCGGCCAGGCGGGCGGCCGCGATCAGCGCATCGAGATCCACTCCGGTGTCGACGCCCATGTCGTGCAGCATGTGCACGACCTCCTCGGTGGCGACGTTGCCGGTGGCGCCCGGCGCGTACGGGCACCCGCCGAGCCCGCCCACACTCGCGTCGAACTCGGTGATGCCGAACTCGAGCGCGGTGAGGATGTTGGCCAGTGCGGTGCCCCGGGTGTTGTGGAAGTGCATGAGCAACGCAACGTCGGCGGCCGGCTCGCGTACCGCCGCCAGCAGGTCGCTCACCCGTCGCGGCGTGGCCATGCCGGTGGTGTCCCCGAAGGCCACGCGGTCGGCGCCGTCGCCGACGACCCGCTCCACAATGGAGGCCACCCGGTGCGGCGCCACGTCACCCTCATACGGGCAGCCGAAGCTGGTCGAGATGATGACCTCGGCCTGGGCGCCCGCCTCGTGCACCAAGCCGATGAGCCCGGTGATATCGGCGAGTGACTCCTCGGTGGACCGGTTGACGTTGCGGCGGTTGTGCGTGTCGGACGCGGAGACGACCACCTCGATCTCGGTGAACCCCTCGGCCAGCGCCCGTTCGGCGCCGCGACGGTTGGGCACCAGGGCCGAGTAGCGCACACCGGCCACCTTCTCGGCCTGCCGCCAGACCTCGTCGGCGTCGGCCATCTGCGGTATCGCCTTCGGGTGCACGAAGCTGACCGCCTCGATGCGCGCCACACCGGTTCGGGAGAGCGCGTCGAGCAGCCGTACCTTCGCCTCGGTGGGCACGGGGTCCTCGTTCTGCAGGCCATCGCGCGGCCCGACCTCCCGCAGCGAGACCGCCGCTGGCAACTCACTCACCGGTTACTCCCCTTCCGTCCCGTACTCACGTTGATCATGAAGTTAGGACCGCGACACACCGCCGACAAGAGACCTAAGTTCATGATCGGCGCGGGGGGTGGGGTTGGCGCCGGGAGACCAGCGCGGTGTCGTAGTCGCCGGAGACGAACTCGGGGTCATCGAGCAGCTCGGCGAAGAACGGCAGGTTGCACTTCGGGCCGGCGATCTCGAACTGCGCCACGGCCGCCCGGGCCCGCTCGAGCGCCTCCGCCCGGGTCGGCGCGTGCACCACGAGCTTGGCCATGAGCGAGTCGTAGTGCGGCGTGACCACGTTGCCCGCCCGGTATCCGGAGTCCACCCGCACGCCCGGGCCGGTCGGCTCGACCCAGCGCGAGATCGACCCCGGGCCGGGCAGGAACCGCTGCGGATCTTCGGCGTTGACCCGCAGCTCGATGGCGTGCCCCCGCGAGGCCAGCGCATCCGGGTCGAACGTGGGCGGCAGCCCGGCGGCGACCCGCAGCTGCTGCTCGACCAGGTCCAGGCCGAAGACGGCCTCGGTGACCGGGTGCTCGACCTGCAGTCGGGTGTTCATCTCCAGGAAGAACACGTCGCCGGTGGCCGGGTCGAGCAGGCACTCGACCGTGCCGGCGTTGCGGTAGCCCACCGCCTCGCCGGCGCGTACCGCCGCGGCGTGCAGCGCCCGGCGGCGCGGCTCGGTGAGCATCGAGGCCGGCGAGGGCGACTCCTCGACCAGCTTCTGGTTGCGCCGCTGTACGGAGCACTCGCGCTCACCCAGAGCCACCACCCGCCCGTCGGCGAGGCCGAGGATCTGCACCTCGACGTGGCGCACCGACGGGAAGAAACGCTCCAGCAGCACCGCCGGGCTGCCGAACATCCGCTCGGCGAAGCCGCGCACCTTCTCATACTCACTGCGCAGCGCGGCCGCATCGGCGGCGGCGGCCATACCCATCCCCCCACCGCCGGCGGCCGCCTTCACCATGAGCGGGTAACCGATGCGTTCCGCCTCGGCGAGCGCCCCGGCCACGTCGGCGACCGGCTCGGCCGTGCCGGGCGCGACCGGCACGCCGGCCGCGGCCATCAGGTTACGGGCGTTGATCTTGTCACCCATCGCGGCGATCGAGTCGGCGCCCGGACCCACCCAGGTCAGGCCGTGCGCCGCCACGGCCCGGGCGAACTCGGCGTTCTCGGAGAGGAAGCCGTAGCCCGGGTGGATCGCGTCCACGCCGGTCGACTTCGCCGCGGCCAGGATCGCCTCGCTGTTGCGGTAGCTGAGCGCCGGGTTGGCCGGGCCGATCAGCACGGCCTCGTCCGCCTCAGCGACGAACGGCAGGTCCGCGTCGGCCTCCGAGTAGACGGCCACCGCACGCACGCCCAGCTGCCGGGCGGTCCGGATGATCCGGCGAGCGATCTCGCCCCGGTTGGCGACGAGCAACGATCCGATCATGGCTTCCTCCGGTTCGGCCGGCGGGCCCGCACGCTGACGTGCTCAACGCGGGTGCTGGCAGGACCTAACGATCGTTACGGTACGTCGCGCCGCCGGGTCGCCGTCCAGCGACGGTCGTCACCCTCGCCGCCGCCCTACCCGTCCACACCGTTCCCCAGCTGACAATCGGTCATCCACAGCGTCATCCACAAGCTGTGCACAGCCGCTTAGCCACGCAACGAGGCGAGTGTGGCCGCCCGCAGCAGCCGGGAGCACTGGTCCCGATCGACCTCGGCACTCAGGAAGGGCGTCGAGTTCATCAGGCCGAACGCACCGTGGGCGAGCACCCGGACCTCGGCCGGGTCGAGCTCGGCGCGCAGCGCGGTGAGCACGCCGACCCACTCCTCCACATAGAGGCGCTGCAGCCGCCGGATCTGGCGGCGCGGCTCCTCCGGCAACCGGTCGAGCTCGTGCAGGTGCAGGGCGATGACGGCGGGGTTGCCGAGCGCGAAGTCGACGTGGAACTCCACCAGCGCGGCCAGCGCCGCGGCCGGGTCATCGGGGTGCGCGGCGATGCGGGCGCGGCCCCCGGCGAGCAGCTGCTCACTCACCGGAGTCAGGGCCGCGGCGAGCATCGCCTCCTTGCCGGCGAAATGGTGGTACAGCGCCGGGCCGGTCACCCCGGCGGCCGCCCCGATGTCGTCCATGGAGACCCCGTGATAGCCGCGGGTGGCCAGCAGGCCCACCGCGATCTGCAGGATCTCCTCACGTCGCGACCGGCGCCGGGTGGGCGCCACGGCCGCGGCCGGCTCAACGGTCACGTCGACCAGCGTAGCTATCCCGGTCACTATCCCGGAAACGCTGCCGCCGCGCGGATGAGCTCGAGCGACTGGATGGGACCCAGGGCGCCGGCGAGCAGCCGCTGCCAGGTGGCCACGAACACCTCGACGTTGACGCGTTCGTGCACCACCATCTCGCCGCCGATGGTCTCCAGGAACACCACCGGCGGCTCATCCGGGTCGGCGAAGTCGTAGATCCGGAAGCCGTGCCGGCCCAGGGCGGCGTTGGGGGCGTTGGCCCGCAGCACCTGGAGCGTCACCGCCGGCAGGGCCGCCACGCTGGTGATCCGGTCGAGCTGCGCGCGATGCAGGTCGGCCGCGTCGTCCGGGTGGTCGCGCAGGACCGCCTCGCCGAGCAGGAAATGGTACGGCGGGCAGTCGGGCTCGAACAGGATCCGCTGCAGCGTCAACTGCGCCGCGACCACCCCGTCGATGTCGTGGTCGCCGGTGAGGTCGGCGAGCTGGGCGGCGTGCCGGGCGTACTCGGCGGTCTGCAGCAGTCCGGGCACAGTGGACGGTTGGAAGTGCCGCACCCCGGCCGCGGTGCGCACGAGCGTGTCCAGCTGCGCCCGCAGCCGGCGCGGACCGCTGCGGTGTGTGGGTCGCCACCGGCTCGCGCCGTCGTTCGCCTCGCGGGCGAGCGCGAGCAGCTCCCGCCGCTTGCGGACGGAGACACGCAGGTGGTCCAGGAGGGCCTGGACATCATCGACGGTGGTCCGCACGTCGGCCTTCTCGATCCGGCTCACCTTCGCCTGTGACCAGCCCAACCGCTGCCCCAGCGCCCGCCCGGACAGGTGCGCCTCCTCGCGCAACGCCCGCAACTCCGCGCCCAGCCGGTACATCGCTCCGCGCCCAGCCATCGCCACCCTCTCGTGATTCATGCATCGCGCCGAGTATGCACCACTCATCGACTCCCAGGGTCGATCACCATCGCCGATCAGCCGCGTACTGCGTCGTGCATCACCAATATGATGCGTGCATCGTACGGCCCCTGGGGCGGACCTGGTTGGTTGTGCGAAGGGCGTGCCGCCGGAGCACTGCCGATGGGTTCCGGCGGTGCGCCCGTTCCTGGTCCGTGGTCAGGCGTGGAGAGGCTCCAGAGTGGACGTGACCTACCGGCGCCCGCCGGCCGCACTGGCCGATGAGTTCTTCCTCATCGCCCATGACGACCGGTCGGGGCGGGCTCGGCTGCATCCGCGGGCGGTGGGCCTGGGCCTGGCCGCGGCGTTGCTGGGTGAGCTGCTGCTGGTCGGCCGGGTGCAGCTGCGCTTCGGGCTGGTCGGGGTGGTGGCGGCGGCGCCGGTGGCGGATCCGCTCGCCGCCGCGGTGCTCGATCAGCTCCGCGATCAGCGCAGCGCACTGGATGCACATACCTGGCTGGCCTATCTCGCCCGCGGCGCCACCGATGCGGTCGGTCAGCGGCTGGTGCGGGGTGGCCGGGTGAGCCGGGCCCAGCCGCGGCTGGGCCGGTGGCGGCCGGTGCGTTACGTGCCGACCAGCCTCAACGACGCGGCCTGGCCGGCCACCCGGCTGCGGATGCTGCTTTCCCGCGGCGACGCGGTGCCGACCGCGGATGTGCTGCTGGCTGGTCTGGTGCGGGCATGCGGGCTGCTCGGGCATGTGCTGTGGGACAACCCGCCCGGTGCGCTGGCCTACCTGGACCAGCTGACCTCTCACCTGCCACCACCGGCGCGCGAGCTGATCGCGCAGACCGAGGCGGCGGTGGGCAACGCCGTGCTCGCCGCTCGGGCCTGAACCGTGAATGTCCCGTCAACCGGATGGAGTTCGCATGTCACCGATAGGGCGTACCCGCGCCACCGATGTCTCCTCGGCGCTGGCCGCCAGCCGTCTGGGCGTGCCGGCGGTGGTCTTCTTCGTGATGTCCGCGGCGGCGCCGCTGACCGTCATCGCCGGGGCGGTGACCACTGCGTACGCGGTCACCGGCGTGCTGGGCATCCCGGTCGCCTTCCTGGTGGTCGCGGTCGTGCTGGCGCTGTTCTCGGTCGGTTACGTGGCGATGGCGCGTCACATCTCCCACGCCGGGGCGTTCTACACCTACATCACCCACGGCCTGGGCCGTCCGGCCGGTGTGGCCGCCTCGTTCGTGGCGGTGCTGGCCTACAACGGCCTGCAGATCGCGCTCTACGGCGGCCTGGGCGTGGCCGCGGCCGGCCTGGCCCAGCAGCGCTTGGGCTGGACCGGGGCGTGGTGGGTCTTCGCGCTGGGCGCGTGGCTGATCGTGGCGGTGCTCGGCGTGCTGCGGGTGGACCTCAACGGCAAGGTCCTGGCCGTGCTGCTCTGCGCCGAGATCGCCGTGGTCGTCGTGTATGACGTGGCCGAGCTGACCCATCCGGCCGGTGGCACGATCAGCTTGGCCGCACTCGACCCGGGCAACCTCGTCGCCGCCGGCCTGGGTGCGGTACTGGTCACCGCGGTGACCGGGTTCATCGGGTTCGAGTCGGCCGCGGTCTTCTCCGAAGAGAGCCGCAACCCCCGCCGCACCGTGCCCACCGCCACCTACCTGGCGGTGGCGCTCATCGCCGTGCTCTACGCCGGCTCCTCGTGGGCGATGACCGTCGCCGTCGGCGCCGACCACATCGTCGACGCCTCCCGCGAGCAGGGCCCCGCGCTCATCTTCGGCCTCGCCGCCATCCACCTTGGACAGACCCTGGCCGACGCCGGGCAGGTGCTGTTCCTCACCTCACTCCTGGCCGCGCTGCTTTCCTTCCACAACACCGTGGCCCGCTACCTGTTCGCCCTCGGCCGCGAAGGTGTGCTGCCCCGCGGCCTGGGTCACACGCTGCGGCGCAGCGGCGCCCCCAAGAACGCCTCGCTGACCCAGAGCCTGGCCGGGCTCGCCGTCATCGCCCTCTTCGCCCTCACCGGCTGGGACCCACTGGTGCAGCTGTTCTTCTGGGGCGGCATGACCGGCGGGTTCGGCACCCTGCTGCTCATCGCGGCCACCTCGGTGGCGGTCATCGCCTACTTCGCCCGCGCCGGCCACCGGGAAAACGCCTGGCGCCGCCTCCTCGCGCCCGGCCTGGCCACCATCGCCCTGCTCGCCGTGATCACCCTCGCCCTGGCCAACTTCGCCATCCTGCTCGGCGTCGACCCGCACGACCCGCGCCGGTGGCTGCTGCCGGCCGCCTACCCGGTCGTGGCCCTGGCCGGCCTGATCTGGGCCGCCTACCTGCGCCGGGCCCGGCCCGAGACCTACCAGGCCGTAGGCCTGGGCGCCAACGCCGTCACCGGGCGGGCCACCAACCCCGACTCGCTGCCAGCCGTGCAGGCGATCCGATGAACGTCCACCTCGCCGACACCACCGACATCGAGCGCATCGCCGGCCTGATCGCCCGGGCCTTTCACCCCCTCGCGGTGGCCCGCTGGCTCGTCCCCGACGAGATCGAACGGATGCGCCTGTTCCCCGAGTACTTCGCCATGCTCATCGAACACGCCGTGCAGCACGGCCTCATCCACACCACCCCCGACCGCGACGCGGTCGCCATCTGGCTGCCCCACACCGACGGCCCACCCGCCGCCCCGCCCGACTACGACCAACGCCTGACCGAGGTCAGCGGCGCCTGGCGCGACCGGTTCCTCGCCTTCGACGCCCTGCTCGAAGAGCACCACCCCAGCCGACCCCACCACTACCTGGCCTTCCTGGCCGTACGCCCCGACCGGCAGGGCCGCGGCCTGGGCACGATGCTGCTCAACCACCACCACGCCCACCTCGACCAGACCGGCCTTCCCGCCTACCTGGAAGCCAGCAGCCGCACCAGCCGCGCGCTCTACCTGCGCCAGGGCTACCAACCCCATGGGCACCCACTGATCCTGCCCAACGGCCCACTGCTCTGGCCCTTGCTCCGCGAACCCGGGAACCCGCCCGACCCCCGGTGGCTCAACCAGGCAGACCCCGGTGCCCGGCCGGGCCGCGCGATGGAGGTCAACCATGACTACGCGACGCACCGTGCTGCGTCTCGCTGGCGCGGTCCCCGCGGCCGCCCTGCTCACGGCTTGCCGTGAGACACCGCAGCGGCGACCCGCCACCGGCCCGGCCGACCTGCTGCTGGCTCAGACCTCCACCGGGCTCACCCTGATCGACGCGCGCGGCGGGGCGGTCGCCATGCCGCCCCGCCGTGGCGCGCTGGCCACCGACGGGTCGGCGATCGCGTGGGCCCGGCCGGGCGGCGCCGGGACGCGGCTCGAGGTGTGGCGCGAGGCCGGGTCGCCAGCGTACGCAGTGACGCTGCTCGGCCAGCTCACCCCGCGGGTCGTCGCGCCCAGCGGAGCCTGGGTGGCCCTGACCACCGGCTCGGCCGAGGGCGGTACGCCTTACCGCCCCACCGGCCGGGACGCGACGACCGTCGTCATCGCCGACAACACCGGCGAGCTGCGCCGGCTGACGCTGCCCGGGTGCGTCGAACCGGAGGCGTTCTCGGCCGAGGGCGAGCGCCTGTTCGTGCTCGACTACCTGCCACCGCGCCAGCCCGACCGCTACCGCGTTCGAATGATCGACCTGGCCACCGGCACGCTCAATCCTCTGCTGGCCCGCGACAAGACGGTGGTGCCGGCCGGAGCCGAGGAGGAGATGCGCGGCGAAGGGCGCCAAGCCGTCTTCGCCAGCGCATCGCAGCTGCGCTTCACCCTCTACACGCACCAGCCCGACCACGAACACACCCGGAACCTGATTTCCGGGCGGCCCGGCAACCCCGACGTGCACGCCTTCGTGCACACGCTCAGCACCCAGATCGGCTTCGCATACTGCATCGACCTGCCCGCGCCATTCGGGCTCAGTCCCGCCGCAGCCCACGCGATCGCCCTGTGGCGCGGGGACCCCTACGTGGTCGACACCAGGAGCGGGACGATCGCCCGGCTCGACGGGGAGAAGCTCACCGTCGCCGCACTCGGCCAGTGTGCCGCCGACCCCTCCGGCGGACCGGCCGGCGCGGCGGTCGCGCCGTCGGGCACGGTGCTCTATGTCGGCGCCGGCCCGGCCGTCCGGCTCATCGACACCGACACGCTCAAGACCACCGCGACCTGGACCCTCGCCTCGGCCGTGCGCGGCGTCGGCCTCAGCCGGGACGGTCAACGGCTCTGGGTCGGCCACGACACCGGCATCACTGCGTTGGACGCCACCACCGGTCAACCGGTCGCGTCGGTGGCGGCGCCCGGGCTCACCGAACTCGTCCACGTCGCCACCCCGGCCTGATGTGTGAAAGGAGGGGCACCGTATTAACGGTTCCGTGTCGTATACGGTGCCCGTGCTTTCATCGAGCCTTATCGAAGCCGCGGTAGCCGGATCAACCGAGGGCGCGCCTCGCCCGGACAACGGAGTCCACATCGGACTCGTCGCTCCACAGCCGCGGGTTGCCGAACTCGTCGTCGTGCCAGAGGTCCACCAGCCGGGCGCCGTGGCGATCAGCGACCTCGCCGACCGCCTCATTGAGCAGCAGGACCCGCGGCAGGATCA
>JBLNGJ010000196.1:0-9767 GCA_050264675.1 Micromonosporaceae bacterium | reverse complement strand
AGCGCGACGAGTCGCTTGCCCCGCAACGACTCCGGCACGTCGCCGGCCACGATGCGCTGAGCCAGACCCTCGACGATCGCGGTCTTGCCGACACCCGGCTCACCGATGAGCACCGGGTTGTTCTTGGTCCGCCGGGACAGCACCTGCACCACGCGGCGGATCTCCGCGTCACGCCCGATCACCGGGTCGACCTTGCCGTCGCGGGCGCGGGCCGTCAGGTCGACGCCGTAGCGGTCGAGCGCCTGGAAGGTCTGCTCCGGATCGGGCGTCGTCACGCGCCGGTCACCGCCGCGGACCGCCGGGAACGCCGCAGTCAGGCTCTCCTGGGTCGCGCCGGCTTCCTTGAGGGTACGGGCGACCGCCCCACCCACCTGGGCCAGGCCGGCGAGGATGTGCTCGGTGGAGACGTACTCGTCGCCGATGGCGCGGGCGATCTGCTCAGCCGCCTCGAGGGAGTTGACGAACTCACGGGAGAGCGAGGACTCGGCCACGCTGGGCCCTCGCGAGCTGGGCAGGTTCTCCACCATGCGGGCGGCGGCCCGGCGTACGTCGGCCGGGTTCGCGCCGGTGGCCCGCAGCAGCGCGGTGGCGGTGGACCCTCCGGTGTCCAACAGGGCCAGCAACAGATGCCACGGCTCGGCTGTGGCATGGCCACTCCGGGTGGCCATGGCGACCGCGCTGGTAATGACTTCACGACTCTTGGTGGTCAGGCGCTCGGCGTTCATCGACTCCCTCTGGACTTCACGCGACCCGGAGTTGAGCGTACTCCACTCAACTCTCCTTCGGCGAGCCCGCCCCGGCCAGATGGTAGATCGAGTCGACCCGGGTGGGGAGCGTGCCGGCGTGCACCGGTCGTCGAGGAGGCCGAGGTAACAAGCGTCAGCGGTCCAGGGTGATCTGGGTCCAGCGGCGGAAGGTCAGTCCACCATCGACAGATACCCATGATCCCGCCGCGTTGACCGAGGACACGATGACGGTGTTGGCGCCGACGGCGTCCACGGCAACGCTGACCGGGGGCGCGACTGGCTCGCGGGATCTGAACAGCGCGCGGACACCACCCCGAACACGATCGCCCGAAATGCGCACCTAAAACCGAGTCACGGTGCCTGGGCCCGGGCTCCCTTCCGCCGGCGGCTCCCGTCACGCTCGGCATCGGCGACCGGAAGAAACAGACACCGTCGAAGCCCCGATCTTCCCGGCCAAGCCCGGAAGGTGCGGCGCGGCCAGGTGCCGCAACCCGAGCGTGGGCAGGCGAGGTTGCCCAGGCGTGCCACCGTGGTGAAGAAGTGGCGTGGCGGCTCTTCCGCGCGGCCTTTCGTAACGCTAAGTTGACGCCAGCCCGGGCAGATCGCCTGCACAGGGAGTACCTACCGTGAGCCTGCAACAGGCCGCCTTCCGCGGCTTCCTCAACCCGGTCGACCCGACCGCGGCGGAGCTGCGCACCTGGGCGTACCGGCCCGACGTGGTCAAACTCCAGTCAATGCCACCAGACTGGGACCTGTTGGTCGCGAGCGACCGGCTCATCGGCGTGCTGTTCGAACTCGCCCTGGACACGGCGTGCCCGGCCCGCCGGTTCGCCCTGCACTGCCTCTACATCTACGCGGCCGACGCGATCCGCACCAACTTCCGGGCGCACCCCAAGCGGAAGCTCAAGAAGCTCGTCGAGCAGGCCGAGAACGAGGGCGACGACCTGCTCGTCACCTGGGCCCACAACGTACGGATGCTGCTGGCCCACCCGAAGGAACTCTTCGACTACCGCGACTGGTGCGAAGGCGGCCTGGTGCGCCACCCCCGCCGCCTCGGCAACGCCTGACTCGCGAATCCGGGTCGCACGCTCGACTGCTTGAGCCTCGACTGCTCCGAGGCCGGGCCTCCGGCCCCTCAGGACGGGCGTCGGGGACGCCAGGCCAACAACGCCGACGCCGCAGTGCTCATCGGCACGAGGTCACGCCGGGGGTACACGAGCGACTCGAGCTCGGCCAGGCGACGACGGGCCTCCATCAGCTCGGCCTCCGCGTCCTCCAGCCGCTGCTGGAGCTCGAAGCTGAGCTGCTCCAGGTCGATGATGCGCTTGATGCCAGCCAGGTTGACGCCATCCTCCTGGCTCAGCCGCTGGATCTCCCGCAGCAGCGCCACATCCCGCTCGCTGTAGCGGCGCCCGCCGCCGGCCGCCCGCCCCGGCTGCACCAGGCCCATCCGGTCGTACTGGCGCAGCGTCTGCGGGTGCATGCCGGCCATCCGGGCGGCCACCGAAATGATCAGAACCTTGGCCTCGCCGGAGCCGCCGGTCCCGATGGCGGCCGGGGCGGCGACGAACTCCGTGCTCATAGATGATCGCCGCCGTACTCGGAGCGGACGTGGTTGGCCCGGGTTTCGTGCCGGCGCACCGCGTCGTCGATCGCGGCGCGGGGTGGCGGGGAGCCGTTGAGGGCGAGCTCCTCGATCGCCCGACGGGCCTCCGGCGTGAGCGAGGTCGGCACGTGCACGTCCACCGTCACCAGCAGATCGCCGATGCCGCCGTCCCGGCGGGGCACCCCGCGTCCACGGACCCGCAGCGTGCGCCCGCTCGGCGTGCCGGCGGGCACGCGCACCGTGACCACTCCGTCGAGGGTGGGCACGCGCAGGTCGGTACCGAGCACCACCTCGGCGAAGCTGACCGGCACGGTGAGCGTGAGGTCGTCGCCGTCGCGGCCGAAGAGCTGATCGGAGCGGACCTTGACGAGCAGGTGCAGATCGCCGGCGGGGCCGCCGCGGTCGCCCGGTTCGCCCCGCCCGGCCAGCCGGATCCGCTGGCCGTTGGCGACCCCGGCCGGGATGCGGACGTTGAGCGTACGGGTCTTGGTGACCCCGCCCGTGCCCCGGCACTCCGGACACTTCTCGTCAACCACGGTGCCCACGCCCTGGCACTCGCGGCAGGGCTCGGAGAAGCTGAACGCGCCCTGGTTGGACGTGACCAGACCGACGCCGTGGCAGATCGGGCAACTGCGCGGCCGGGTGCCCGGCTTCGCCCCGGAGCCGTGGCAGGTCTCGCAGATGCCGGGCGCCCGCAGCGTCACCGGCAGCGTCGCCCCGCGGACCGCGTCGACGAAGTCCAGCGTCACCTCGGCCTCGACGTCGCGGCCGCGCGCCGCAGCGCCACGCCGGGTTGTCCGCGGCCCGGCGCCGCCACCACCGAAGATGGTGCCGAAGAGGTCGGTGAAGCCAGCCCCGCCGAAGCGCTGATCCGCCGCCCCGGGTGGGTTGTTGCCGAGAAAGTCGTTGAGGTCGAACGTGCCACCGCTGCCGCCCGAGCCGGCCCGGGCACTGCGCCGGAACGCGCCCGACCCGAACAGCGTGCGCATCTCGTCGTACTCCCGCCGCTTGCGGTCGTCGGAGAGCACGTCATAGGCCTCGGAGACAGCCTTGAACCGCTCCTCGGCCTGGATGTTGCCGGGGTTGCGGTCGGGGTGCAGCTCACGGGCGAGCCGCCGGTACGCCTTCTTGATCTCATCGGCCGAGGCGGTCTTAGCCACGCCGAGAACTGCGTAGAAGTCCTTCTCCAACCAGTCCTTCGAACTCACGCCTCACCTCCTCAGGCCCGCGCGTGACCGTATCGGTCGACCGGCATGTCTCACCATCGTCATTCCGGATCGGCCACCGTGACCAGGGCCGGACGCAGCAGGCGGTCACCGAGCAGGTAGCCCCGGCGCATGACCATGGTGCAGGTCGACTCGGTGACATCGGCCTTGGTCTCGTGCGCGACGGCCTCGTGCCGGGTCGGGTCGAAGCGGTCGCCCACCTCGCCGAACGCGTTGAGGCCGAACTTGCCCAGCGCCGCGGTCAGCTGATCGGCCACGGCACCGAACGGCCCGACCAGGTCGCCATGGTCCCGGGCCCGGTCCACGTCGTCGAGGATCGGCAGCAAGGTGGCGATGACCAGACCGGTCGCCTGCTCGGCCATGAGGCTGCGGTCCCGCTCCACCCGCTTGCGGTAGTTGGCGTACTCGGCCGTGACCCGCTGGAGGTCACGCAGACGCTCGTCCAGTTCGGACCGCAGCGCCTCGAGCTCGGCGCCGAGCGGCTTGCCCGCACCATTGGCGCCATTGTCGCCCGCCGCCGGCGCCTCGGTGACCCCAGCCGACGCGGTCATTTCACCGGACGCGGTCGTTCCACCGGACGCGGTCGTCCCAGCCGGCACCGTCGTCCCAGCCGGCACCGTCGTCCCAGCCGGCGCGGTCGGGTCGGGCTCGGTCGAATCCGCCTCAGCGGCCCTGGTCACGTCGGTGCTGGGCCGCGCCTTGCCGGCCGCGCCATCGCTTGCCGCGCGGGCGCCGTCGTCGCCACGGTTGTCCTTGCTTACGGCCTGTGCTGGCCCGGGGTCAACCGGGCCAGCAGGCTTCTCGTTCGCCTTGCTCACTTCTTCTCGTCCTCGTCCACGACCTCGGCGTCGACGACGTCCTCACCGCCTGCGCCGGCCTCGGGGCCAGCGCCGCCGCTGGGAGCGTCACCGGTGGCGTAGAGCATCGAGCCCGCCTTCTGGGCCGCCACGGCAAGCTTCTCGTGGGCCGCCTTGATGCGCTCGATATCGGAGCCACCGAGCGCGCTGCGCAGCTCACCGAGTGCCTCGTTGACCTCGTCGCGGGCACTGCCGGGCAGCTTGTCGCCGCTCTCGGCGAGAAACTTCTCGGTCTGCCACTGCAGGGCCTCGGCGATGTTGCGGGCCTCGGCGTCCTCGCGACGGCGGCGGTCCTCGTCGGCGTGCTCCTGCGCGTCGCGCATCATCCGCTCGATGTCATCCTTGGGCAGCGCCGAGCCGCCGGTGATGGTCATCGACTGCTCCTTGCCGGTGCCCAGGTCCTTCGCCGAGACGTGCACGATGCCGTTGGCGTCGATGTCGAAGGTCACCTCGATCTGGGGCACGCCGCGCGGCGCCGGTGGGATGCCGGTCAGCTCGAACGTGCCGAGCTTCTTGTTGTACGCGGCAATCTCACGCTCGCCCTGGAAGACCTGGATCAGCACGGACGGCTGGTTGTCGTCGGCCGTGGTGAAGATCTCCGACCGCTTGGTGGGGATCGTGGTGTTGCGCTCGATCAGCTTGGTGAAGATGCCGCCCTTGGTCTCGATGCCGAGGCTGAGCGGCGTCACGTCGAGCAGCAGGACGTCCTTGACCTCACCCTTGAGCACGCCGGCCTGCAGCGCGGCGCCGACCGCGACGACCTCGTCAGGGTTGACGCCCTTGTTCGGCTCCTTGCCGGTGAGCTGCTTGACCAGGTCGGTCACCGCCGGCATGCGGGTCGAGCCGCCGACCAGGATCACATGGTCCACATTGGCCAGTCGCACTCCGGCATCCTTGATGGCCTGCTCGAAGGGACCCTTGCAGCGGTCGAGCAGATCCTGCGTCATGCGCTGGAACTCGGCCCGGCTCAGGCTCACGTCCAGGTGCAACGGACCCGACGGCCCGGCGGTGATGTAGGGCAGGTTGATGTTCGTCGTGGTCGCCGCGGAGAGCTCGATCTTCGCCTTCTCGGCCGCCTCCTTGAGGCGCTGCATCGCCATCTTGTCCTGGCCGAGATCGATGCCGTACTGCCCGCGGAACGTCTTGACCAGGTGGTCGATGACCCGCTCGTCCCAGTCGTCACCGCCGAGGTGGTTGTCACCGCTGGTGGCCTTCACCTCGATGACGCCCTCGGCCAGCTCGAGCAGCGACACGTCGAAGGTGCCGCCGCCGAGGTCGAAGACGAGGACGGTCTGCTCCTTGCCGCCCTTGTCCAGGCCGTAGGCGAGCGCCGCCGCGGTCGGCTCGTTGATGATGCGCAGCACGTTGAAGCCGGCGATCTCACCGGCCTCCTTGGTCGCCTGGCGCTGCGCGTCGTTGAAGTACGCCGGCACGGTGACCACCGCGTCGCTGATCGACTCGCCGAGGTAGGCCTCCGCGTCGCGCTTGAGCTTCATCAGCACCCGAGCGGAGATCTCCTGCGGGGTGTACTTCTTACTGTCGATGTCGACGGTCCAATTTGAGCCCATCTCGCGCTTGACCGAACGGATCGTCCGGTCCGGGTTGGTCACGGCCTGGCGCTTGGCCACCTCGCCGACGAGCACTTCACCGTTCTTGGCGAACGCGACGATCGACGGCGTGGTCCGGGACCCCTCGGCGTTGGCGATGACGGTGGGCTCACCACCCTCGAGCACGCTCACCACAGAGTTCGTCGTGCCAAGGTCGATGCCGACCGCACGTGCCATCTTTGTTCCTCCGGTAAGTCTTTAGGTGAAGTCCGACCCAAGTTGAGCGGACCAGACTCAATATTGACACGCGGGCAGGCGATGTCAAGTTCGGGTTGAGCCTAGTACGCGCAACTTTACACGCAGACCAGGCCCTCCGTACGCGGCCAGCGTCGTACGGAGGGCCTGTGGCGGTTGGTGGGGGGAAGCAGGGGCACCGTATTAACGTCTCCGCGTTAATACGGTGCCCCTCCTAATCACGTTCGGGCCGGCTTCGGCCCGGGGATCACGATCAGGCGAGCGATCGGGGTGTTGCCGTCCTTGGTCCCTGCGATGCCCACCTGTGCGCCCACCGCCACCGCGCTGGGCTGCACCGAGGTGCGGTGCTCGACCACGTGGATGGGGTCGCCGAAGGTCCAGGTCAGGGTGAAGCCATCGGCCGACTTCACGGTCACGCTGGTCGAGGTGATCTCGGTCACTGTGCCCCGCTGCACTACCACGGTGCGGGGGCCCTGGTCGGTCTGCACCACGGCCTCGCCGTGCAGCATCCGCTGGCCGAAGGCGAAGCGCAGGCGCTTGTGGCGTACGCCCGGCGGGAAGGGCCGCTCCGGCTTGCCGCTCACGGAAGGCTGCGGCGTGGCATCGGCGAACGAAGCCACCGGCACCATGTCGTTCGGGCTGAACCCGATCGCCTGCAGGGCCTGGCCCTCGAGGCTGAGGTCGCTGTAGTCGCCGGCGGTGCCGACGCCACCACCGCGGGCACAGCCGGCCAGGGTCAGCCCGCCGAGCAGCGCCAGTACGGTGGCGCCGATCATCGCGCGTACCC
The DNA here is from genome assembly GCA_050264675.1 of Micromonosporaceae bacterium. GTDB lineage: Bacteria > Actinomycetota > Actinomycetes > Mycobacteriales > Micromonosporaceae > JBLNGJ01. The sequence continues at coordinate 2,743 of JBLNGJ010000196.1, read as the reverse complement.
GTGCGTTCATCTGTCTCCTCCTTTGACCCGTAGCCCCGATCCTGCCCTGCGCGGGCCATGGTCGGGTCAACGCCGTGTACGGGTTCGGTAAGCGATGGCGGTTCAGACCGGCAGGCGGACGGTGAACCGGGCCCCGCCTTCCGGGGCGTGGCCGGCCTCGATCCAGCCGCCCAACCGGCGCACCAGTCGCCCGGCCAGAGCCAGGCCGAGCCCACTGCCGACCTTGCGCACGCCCCGGTACCGCTCGTAGAGAGCGCCCCGTTCGAAGGCCACGGCGAGGTCGTCGTCGGCCAGGCCCGGTCCGCCGTCGCGCACCTCCAGCCGGACGTAGAGGGACTCCGGTGGTGTCGGCCGGCCCCGGGCCGGCGGGGGCGGCTGCCCGGCGACCGGCAGCGCGAGCGTGGGCTCCTCGCTGTCGGGGCGCCCGCCGGTACGCACCGCCAGCACCACCGGCGCGCCCGACGGCGCAACCCGCAGGGCGTTCTCCAGCAACCCGTCCAGCACCTGGCGCACCCGGCCCGGGTCGGTGCGGACAAGCACCGGCCAGGACGGCAGTTCGGTGCGCAGCACCACGCCGACCGCGGCGCACCGACCGGCCCAGGCCTCGGCCGCCGTGGCGACCAGCCCGACCACGTCGACCGGCATCACTTCGAGCGGGAAGTCGTCGGCCTCCAACCGGGCCAACACCAACAGATCCTCGACCAGCCGGTCGAGGTGCTGCGCCTCGGCGAGCATGGTCTGGCCGGCCCGCTGGGCGCCGTCCTCACCGACCACGCCGTCGGCGAGCGCCTCGGCGTAGCCCTGAATGGTGGTCAGCGGCGTGCGCAGCTCGTGCGAGACCGACATGAGAAACGCCCGCTGCCGGTTCTCGCTGGTGGCCAGCGCAGCGGCGAGCTCGTTGAGCGCGATCGAGAGGTCGGCCACCTCGGCCGGCGCGGCGACCGGAGCTCGCACCGAGCGGTCACCGGCGGACAGGCGCCGGGCGGCCGCGGCGGCGCTGCGGATGGGCCGGGAGAGCCGCCGGGCCAGCAGCACCCCGGCGATCACGCCGGCGAGCAGGCCGGCGCCGAGGGCCAGCCAGATCCGGCTGATCACCGAACGGGCGCCGACACTGACCATCGGCTCGAGCAGCACGATGCCGTCACCGGCGCCGGCCGAGCGGCCCTCGGCGAGCATCGGTCGGCCCCGGAAGATGATCCGCTGGCTCACCGTGCCGCCGGTGGCGATCTCCTTCACCACCCGGGCCGGCAGGCCGGTCTGGTCGGCCCGCCCGTCCAGGATCAGCACGGTCTCCACGCCCTGCGCCCGCAGTGTCGCCGCGACCCGGGCCGCCCGCTGCTCCTCCCGGGCCGGCGTACCCAGGCCGATGACGGCCGCGGCGACCCGGGCCTTGTCGGCGAGCACCGAACGGGCCTCGGAGTTCGCCGTGCGCACGGCCAGCGGCAGTGCGACCGCCGCGGTGATCGCCACCGACACCAACGCGACCAGGCAGGTGACCAGGACGGTCCGGGCAGTCAGCGACCTCATCGCCGGCTCACGCCTCACCGGGATCATCAGCGGTATAGCCGACTCCGCGCACGGTGCGGATCACGTCGCGGGCCAGGGCGCTCGCCTCGGCGAGCTTGCCGCGCACCTGGGCCACGTGCACGTCCACGGTGCGGGTGCCGGCGTGGGCCGCGTACCCCCAGACCGAGGCGAGCAGCTCCTCCCGGGTGAACACCCGTCCCGGTCGCTGCATCAGGTGCGCGAGCAGATCGAACTCGGTGGAGGTGAGCGCCACCTCGGCCCCGTCGGCCTGCACCCGGCGCCGGCCGGGGTCGAGGGTCACCACGCCGACCGTGCGCACCGCGCTGGCGCCGGCCGCGCCGCCGGTGCGGCGCAACACCGCCTTGACCCGGGCGACCAGCTCGCGCGGGCTGAACGGCTTGGTGACGTAGTCGTCGGCGCCCAGCTCGAGGCCGACCACCCGGTCGACCTCGTCGTCGCGGGCGGTGAGGAAGATCACCGGCGTCCAGTCGCCCCCCTCGCGCAGCCGCCGGCACATCTCGGCGCCGTCCAGGCCGGGCAGGCCGATGTCGAGCACGCAGGCGACCGGCCGCAGCCGGTGGGCCGCCGCGAGGCCGGCCAGGCCGTCGTGCTCCACGTGTACGCCGTACCCGTCCCGGGTCAGGTAGAGCCGGACGAGGTCGGCGATCGGCCGCTCGTCCTCGACCACGAGGACGAGCCCGCGGGCGCCGCCCTCGGTCATATCGCCGCCTCCGCGGAGGAGAGTGCGTCGGCGGTCATATCGCCGCCTCCGCGGAGGAGAGTGCGTCGGCGGTCACGGCGCCCAGCCTGCCACGCGGGGGCGCACGGCCGGATCAGGGCAACGTTCGAGATGTGTACGGGATGACATGCTGGGCGGCGTGCACGTGCGCCCCGCGGCCCAGCCCGACGAGCCGGAGCCACGCCGAGTCCCGGGCGACGTCCCGCGCGGCCACGTCCCGAGCGGTGGCGTCCCGGCCGGGGTCGAGCAGGTGAGCTACCAGGTGTCGGTGCGGGTGATCCTCGCCAAGGTCGCCCTCGTGCTGCTTCTCGCGCTGGTGGCCTGGACCGCGCCGAACCACACCCAGACCCAGGTCGGGCTGCTGGTTGCCGCGGCCGCGACGGTCGTGGTGGCCCGCGACGTGATCGCCCGGCAACGGCTGCGGGCCGACCGTAGCGAGGTGGTCGTCCGCCGCGGCTACGCCGGCTGGCGGCGCCT
>JBLNGJ010000195.1:0-5661 GCA_050264675.1 Micromonosporaceae bacterium | reverse complement strand
GGCTTGGGCCAGCCGGTAGCCAAACTCGATGTCCTCGCCCAGACGGAGGTGCGAGTCGAGGCCACCCGCCGCGTGATACAGCTCGCGGCGCAGTGCAGCGGTGGCGCCGGTGTGAATCTTGAATGCGAGGTGGTCGGCCGTTCGGAGCTGGTTCGTCCGTGCGATGTATCGCTCGACGTAGCCGTGTGGCTCGCCGGGGTTGTTTCCGAAGAGGTTGCCGGCGGCACCCCGACTCCACGCGTCCGCGACGGCGTCTGGAGAGGGCCATGGCTGATGCGGGGCCGGCTCGACGAACCGCTTATAGCCCAGCGTGACGGCGTAGGGCACCACATGGTGCCAGCGGGCCTGCGCCGCGACATGCTCCGGAAAGGCAACCATGTCGGCGTCCAGCCAATGGAGAATCTCGCCAGAGCTGTGCGCCGCGCCCAGGCACAGTGCGTTTGCTCGCCCCCAGCCGGCACCTTCGACCCGAAGAAGGGTCGTCCGCTCCGGCCGGATCGACGGCAGGCTCAAGGGCGGATCCGAGCCGTCGTCGACGACGATGACCTCAAGCAGGTCGGCCGGGTAGGTCTGCCCCCTCAGCGACGCCAGCGTCAGGTCGAGTGTGGGCTGACACTGGAAGGCGGGTATGACCACACTCACGGTCAGAGCTGGTCGCCATCCGTCCAGGTCGGGCACCGCCACCCGGGACCAGTCGTTGCGGATAACGCGGGGGGTGCGATTCATGGACGCATGTTATCGCGACGGGCAGTTCGGTCCTTCACGGTCAGGGTGAGCCCGGTCGGGGCCGCGGTGTAGCCTGGGCGCCGGCCAAGCAGGCCAACAAGGCCGGACCGGCCCGGCCGGAAGAGGGAGAGGTGCCGGTGTTCGTCTCAGTCGTGGTGCCCTGTTACCGCTCCGCGGCCACGCTGCCATCGCTCGTGCAGCGCCTGGAGACGGTGTTGTCGAAGACCGCGACCTACGAGGTGATCCTCGTCGTTGACGGCAGCCCCGACCGCCAGACCTGGGAGGTGGCCCGCGAGCTGGCCCTGCACCACCCGCAGGTGAAGGCGATGCAGCTGGCCCGCAACTACGGTCAGCACAACGCGCTGATCGCCGGGGTACGCGCGGCCCGCTACGACGTGATCGTCACCATGGACGACGACCTGCAGCACCCCCCGGAGGAGATCCCGAAGCTGCTCGACGCGCTCACCGACGACCTCGATCTGGTTTACGGCATCGCCGACCGCGAAGAGCACGGCATCATGCGCAGCCTCGCCTCGCGCATCATCAAGAGCGGCATGTCGAGCGGGATGGGCGTGCGCGATGCTCGGCTGTTGAGCGCCTTCCGGATCTTCCGCACGTTCCTGCGGGACGCCTTCGACGCGGTTCAAGGACCGCATGTGTCGGTCGATGTGTCGCTGTCCTGGGCGACAACGCGTGTTGGCGCGGTGACGGTGCGCATGGACGACCGCCGCGAGGGCCAGTCCGGCTACACCGTGCGGTCGCTCGTTGCCCACGCGCTGAACATGATGTTCGGCTACTCGACCAAGCCGTTGCGGCTGGTGACCTACCTCGGCTTCCTGGTCGGCGTGTGCGGGCTGGCGTTGACCGCCCGGGTGCTCTGGCTCTACCTCGTGGGCGGCACCACGGTGGCCGGGTTCACCACGATCGCGTCCATGGTGGCGATCTTCTCCTCAGCCCAGATGATCGCGATCGGGGTGCTCGGCGAGTACGTCGGGCGCATCCACGCCCACGGCATGGGCCGTCCGACCTATGTGGTCAGGGACTGGGTCGCGGCTGCGGAACTCCGGCCGGAGCCGGCGCTTGGTCGGCCGGTCCCACCGACCCGTCCACCGCTGGCGCGGGATGGGGTGCGCTGAGCAAGCCGCCGCGGTTCGCTCGGCGCGAGACGCGGAAGGAGAGCACCCCGGCGACCACCCGGTCCAGCTCCTCCCCGGTCATGCCGGCGAAGAGTGGCAGCCGCAGCAACCGATCGGCCACGTCGTCGGTGACCGGGCACCCCTGCGGTCCGACCCGGCCGTAGCGTTGCCCGGCCGGGGCCGAGTGCAGCGGCTGGTAGTGGAAGGTGGCGTGCACGCCTTGCTCGCCCAGGTGCTGCAGCAGCCCCTGGCGGTGCGCCAGGTCGGGCAGGAGCAGGTAGTACAGGTGGGCCGGGTGCACCCGGTCGGCCGGCACCGTGGGCTGGGCCACCCCGTTCTCGGCCGCCCAGTCGGCCAGCCGCGAGTGGTAGGCCGACCACACCGCGTGGCGCCGGCGCTGGATCGCCCCGAACGACTCGAGCTGGGCGGTGAGGTACGCGGCGAGCAGCTCGCTGGGCAGGTAGCTTGAGCCGATGTCGACCCACCGGTACTTGTCGACCATGCCGCGGAAGAACTGGCTGCGGTTGGTGCCCTTCTCCCGCACGATCTCGGCCCGGTTGACGTAGGACGTGTCGTTGAACAGCAGCGCACCGCCCTCGCCGCACTGCACGTTCTTGGTCTCGTGGAAGCTCTGGGTGGCCATCGCGCCGAGCGTGCCCAGCGCCCGCCCGCGGTAGCGGCCGCCCAGGCCGTGTGCGTTGTCCTCGATGACGACCAGGCCGTGGCGGCGGGCGATGTCGTTGATGGTGTCCATCTCGGCGGCCACGCCGGCGTAGTGCACCACCACGATCGCCTTGGTGCGCGGGGTGACCGCCGCCTCGACCTGGCGTTCGTCGAGGTTGAGCGTGTCCGGCCGGCAGTCCACAAAGACCGGCACCGCACCGCGCAAGGCATAGGCGTTCGCGGTCGAGCAGAACGTGAACGAGGGCAGGATCACCTCGTCGCCCTCGGCGAGGTCGAGCAGCATCGCCGACATGTCGAGGGCATGTGAGCAGGACGTGGTCAACAGCGCACTCTGCGTGCCCACCAGCTCGGTGAGCAGCTGGCTCGCCCGTTGGGTGAACGGACCGTCCCCTGCGAGCGGCCCGTTGGCCATCGCCTGGCTCAGGTACTCAGCCTCGTTACCGGAGACGTAGGTCCGGTTGAACGGAATGGTGGCCACGGCGGTCAAACTCACGCCGTGCAGACTAACAGCGTTGCTTGATAGTCGTCGTGGCCCAACTTTCTGGTCGGGTCAGGGTTCGTCGAGACGGTAGACGGCGATGCCGTCCTGGTCGAAGACGGGCGTGGCGAAGCTCACCAGATCGGCCGCCTCATGGCCGAAACCGCGATCGACCACGAGCCAGCGCACGCCGCTGTCCCACAGCCACTGCATGAGCGGCGCGGTCGGCGCGGTGAAGGCGGCATCGTTTCGGGCCAGCCGGGCGGGGTCGCCGAACGGCGCCTCGCCGGGGTGACCGGGCTGCTGGTTCGCTTCCGGCGAGTAGCCCCAGCTCTCCAGCAGCACCCGGCGTTCGGCGAAGCCGGCGAGCCAGTACGACAGGCTGGTGCAGGCGGCTGGCGGCGGTTTGAGGCAATGGCCGTTGGTGGCGATCATGTCGTGCGGGTCGCTCCGCTCGCGTACCAGGCGTGCCGCCGCTGCGGCGGGCGGCGAGACCAGCACGTGGTAGGAGTGGCCGGCGTTGGGCTTGAGGCGCGCGTCCCAGGGCAGGCCGAGCCAGCCGGCGCCCAGCACGAGGCTCAGCACGGCCACCCCAGCCAGGCCCGGCCGGCGGCGCAACGCAAGTGCGGTGAGGGCGGCGACCGCGGCCACCGCCAGCGCGAGCCAGAACACCGGCAGCAGGCCACGCCAGCCCGGCCCGCCGCGGCCGGCGCCGAGCCGCCACAGCGGGGCCGAGACCAGCGGTACGGCGATCGCCACCCCGGCGGCGATCAGGCTCAGGCTGCGGTTGGGCACGCGGTGCCGCTGCACGAGCGCGACCAGGCCCATCGCCGAGAGAATCGCCCCGAGCGCCCAACCCGAGCGGAGGAAGTAGTTCTGCGCGAAGCCTGACTGCCACAGCAGCAGCGTGGCGGCCATACCGGAGCCGACGCCGCCGAGCAGGAACCACTCCAGCGGACCCCAGGGCACCCGATCGGGGTCGCGGCGATGCAGCCAGGCCAGCACCGGGATGCCGGCGAGCCGGCTGAACATGAAGATCACGTAGCCGGTGAGCACAAAGGACGCGGCGCCGAGGCTCGCCCACCAGGTGTCGGGCCCGGTCGGCCCGTAACGGTCGAGAATGGACAGTGGCCGCAGGTTGAGCCCGAGCGACTGGAACCGGAAGAACACCAAAGCCCCGAACGCCTGCCCGGCCACGAGGATGGCGGCGATCAGCCACGGACGCGGGCTGAGCCGGTGTCGCATCACCTGATGCTGTCGCATCACCTGAAGCCTTCGCACCAGCTGAACCAGGCACACCAGGGCGAGGCCGCCCAGCAGCACGGGCGTGATCGTCGCCTTGGCGCCGGGCGCGGCGAGCGCGAACAGGCCGAGCAGCACCCAGCCGGCCCGTCCGTACCCGTAGTCGGTGCCGACCAGACGGTCCGCCACGACGGCGATGAGCGCGAACGTGAACAGGTGGCCGTAGACGAGAGAAAGGTTGCCCCACGCCAGGAATGCGGTGATGCCGCCGATCGAGGCCGGGGTGAGCGTGCCCACGGCGAGCTCGCCCACCGCGAAAGTCAGGGCGGTGGCGACCGCACCCACCCAGGCCCGACCGGTGACCCGCCAACCCACCACCGCGAGCAGCGCCACCGCGAGCACGCTCAGCAGCGGCAGCGCCAGCCGGAACACGACCACCGGTGCGTCGACCCCGGAGATCAGGCTGGCCGTCGCCATGTCGGCGAAGGCGAACCAGTGGTACGCGAGGGGCTCGCCGGCAACTCCCGGCACCTGCAGCGGGAAGCGGTGCTTGGCCTCACCGACCAGAGCCAGGAAGAACTGCTGGTCGATGAAGTACTCCTGCGGCCGGTTGGTGGGCACCGGCTGGTTGACCCGAAGGTAGGCAAAGGTGAGGTAGCTCACGAGAAAGGCCGCCACGCCGGCGACGGTCCAGGCCCACGCCAGCGACGGCACGGCCCGGTAGCTGTCGTGTCTGCGCCAATGCCGTCGCAGACGGGGCACCGCGGCGAAGGGCACCACGACGGCCAGCGGCCACGCGACGAGCAGGTGGCGTTGGTCGGTGAGCGAGCCGAGCACGTACGCCGGGATCTCCAAAGTGAGACCGACCACCGCGCCCATGGCCAGGTCGTCGACGAGGCTGTACGGAGTTCGTCGCAGCGCCCGGTAGACAAGAGTCCCGGGCAGCACCACGGCCCAGGCGGCGTAGCCGGCGTAGCGCACGATGTCGCCCGGTGCCGTGCCCGTCCACAGCCAGGATCCGACCAACACCAGCGCCACCGAGATCACGGGCAGCCACGGGCTCCGCCAGGCGGCGCCGACCCGCGCGGCCGCGTCCGGACCGGGCCGGGCGGTGGCCACCGTTGTGGTTGGGCTGGCGTTGGGGGGCATCGCCGTCCTCCCGGGTCGCGGCGACGTTGGGAGCGCCGCACGTTCGAGCCACTCTACTGATCCCACCTCGGTGTCCCGTGGGGCTACGCCCGCACCGGCAGCCCGGCCGGACCGCCGCCCACCACCACGTCGTAGAAACGCTCCACTGTGGTCGATTCCGCCGGGCTAGCGTTGGCCAACGCGGACCTTGACCAGCTGACCGGGCGCACCGCACAGCCAGCAGAACAGGTGCGGGGCGCCCTCCTC
>JBLNGJ010000194.1:0-5416 GCA_050264675.1 Micromonosporaceae bacterium | reverse complement strand
GGCTCGATGGCCGCGTCAGTTGTCTACAGTGGAGTCTTCGCGGCCGTGCTCGCGTCGCTGCGCACCCTGCGAACCTCGCTGGTGGCTTTCGACACCGCCGTGGTCGACCTGACCGAGCTGCTGGCCGACCCGGTGGAGGTGCTCTTCGGCACCCAGTTGGGCGGCGGCACCGACATCAACCGGGCCCTGGCGTACGCCCAGCGTCTCATCACCCGCCCCCGCGAGACGATCTTCGTGCTCATCAGCGACCTGTACGAGGGCGGCGTACGCGAGGACATGCTGCGCCGGGTTGCCGCGATGATCACCGCCGGGGTTCAGGTCATCGTGCTGCTGGCCCTCAGCGACGATGGCGCACCCGGCTACGACCACGACAACGCGGCCGCGCTCGCGCAGCTCGGCGTGCCCGCGTTCGCCTGCACACCGGACGCGTTCGGCGAGCTGATGGCGGCCGCGATCCAAGGCCACGACCTGCGCCGCGTCGCCGCCGACCTCGGCTGATGCACCGGCCGGTACGGGTCAGGACCGCGGGGAGACGGCGGCGATCGCCTCCACCTCGACGAGCTGATCGGGGTAGCCGAGCACGCTCACGCCCAGCAGCGTGCTCGGTGCCGCGTGGTCGCCGAAGCGCTCCCGCACCACCCGCCAGGCCGCGACCAGGTCGGCCCGGTCGGCCGAGGCCACGTAGATCGTGCTCTTGACGACATCGTGCAGCCGCGCACCGGCCGCGGCCAGCGCGGCCTCGAGGTTGTCCAGCACCTGGCGCGCCTGGGCGGCCACGTCACCGGGTGCCACGGTGGCGCCGTCACGGTCGAGTGGGCAGGCACCCGCGGCGAAGACCAGTCGCGCCGGGGGCGCCACGGCGGCAGCGTAGGCGTACTCGACCCGATCGGAGAGTCCGGGCACCGAAACCAAGCTGACCAGTTCATCCACGCGAGCACGCTATCCCGGCCGGTCGGCGCGCGCCCTCGCCGGGCCGGCGGCACCCCTGGCCCGGGCGGGGCGGCACGCCCCATCGGGCGGGTCACCCCCTCGCCCGGGCAGGGGCGGCACACCCCACCGGGCGGGCGACCCCCTCGCCCGGGCAGTTTTCAGGAATCCGCCCCTACGTCTGGCGAGGTGAGGGCTCGTTTCTGAATTCTGCCCGGTCCCCGGGACCGTTGGGGGCGGGTCGGTTGGGCGCGAGGCGGGTGGGGGCGGGTCGGTTGGGCGCGAGGCGGGTGAGGACGGGTCGGTTGGGCGCGAGGCGGGTGAGGGCGGGCCAGCCGGCGGGCGGACGCGGTCAGACGCGCGGCTCCCAGCTGAACCGCCACACCGAGATGAGCAGCCCGGCCACGCCCCACAGGCCGACGATGAGCACGTCGCGCCAGGAGAAGGCGGTGCCGAGGAACCCGGCCTGTATGGCGTCGGCGAAGTGCTTGACCGGGAAGACACGGGCGGTCCAGGTGATCCAGGCCGGTGCGTTGTCGCCGAGCGGGATGAAGATGCCGGAGAGGAAGAGCAGCGGCAGGATCGTGGCGTTGACGATCGGCGGGGCCGCGTCGGAGTTGGGGATGATCGTCGTCACCGCGAACCCGAGCGCGCAGAAGCTCGCCGCTCCCACCACCAGCGCGGCGAGGAAGCGGCCCAGCGACGCGCCGGTGGGCACGTCGGCCTGGTAGACCACCCGGCCGAACGTAGTGGTGATCAGCACCAGCAGGGCCGAGACGAGCATCGCGTGCAGGATCCGGGCGACGAAATAGCTCGTGGCCGGCAACGGCGTGCCGTTGGTGCGCTTGAGCACCCCGCTGTCGCGCTGGAACGTCAGGCTGATCGCGATGTTGGTGTAGCAGGCGGTGATCACCGCGAACGCGGTCATCGCGGCGACGTAGTAGGTGGACTGGTTCACCACTTGACCGCCGATGCGCACCGAGCCCCGCCCGAGCAGCGCGGTGAAGATGACCAGGAACATCAGCGGGAAGGCGAACGTGAAGAACGCCGAGGCCGGGTTGCGCCAGAACGCCTTGTTCACGTAGCGCATCTGGGTCAGGGTCAGCGCGACACGGTTCATGCCCGCGCTCCGGTGGCCTCGTCGGTGGTCAGCTCCAGATAGACATCCTCAAGGGACGGCCGCTGGATCTGCAGGTCGGCGAGGGTGACGCCGTGGTCGATGGCCCAGCCGGTGAGCCGGTGCAAGCCCTGGGTCAGATCGTCGGGCGCGAACCGGACCACCCCCTCCGGTGACGGTTCGCCGCCGAACTCGGGCGGTGGGGCGACGCCCGGGCCGACCGAGAACGTCACCCAGGCCCGGGCCGCGTCGCGACCGGCCAGGCTGGCCGGCGCGCCCTCGGCCACGATGCGGCCCCGGGCGATCACGGCCACCCGGTCGGCCCGGTGCTGCGCCTCGGCCATGTAGTGGGTGGTGAGCAGCACCGTCTTGCCGAGCGCGGTGAGGTTCTTCACCACCTGCCACGCCTCGTGCCGGGCGGACGGGTCGAAACCGGTGGTCGGCTCGTCCAGGAAGAGCAGGTCCGGGTTCCCGGCGAGGGCGATGGCCACATCGAGCCGGCGTTGCTGCCCTCCGGAGAGCTTGACCACCCGGGAGTTCCGCTTCTCGACCAGCCCGACCAGCTCGATCACCTCGCCGACCGGGCGCGGGTCGCGGTAGTAGCCGGAGTACATCGCGATGGTCTCGGCCACGGTGAGGTAGCGGTCGACACCGGTGGACTGCAGCACGATGCCGATGTGGCGCTTGAGCTGCGCGCGCTGGCGGCCGGGGTCCAGGCCGAGCACGGTGACCTCGCCGGCGTCACGCCGGCGGTAGCCCTCGAGGATCTCCACGATGGTCGTCTTGCCCGCGCCGTTGGGCCCGAGGATGGCGAACACCTCACCCCGGGCGATGTCCAGGTCGACGCCGGCCACTGCGCGAACGCCACCGTACGACTTGACCAGCCCCCGGACGTGAACCACCGTCTCGACCATGCGGTCGTTCTTACCAGACATCGCCGTGCTGGTGCCCACCCTCCCTTCTGCGGCGGTGGCGGTAGGGCGCACCGCGCAGGTCGCCGACCGGCTCGCAGCAGGTGTCGGTGGGGCAGCCGCACCGTGGCCACGGCTCGGCGCAGTAGTTCACCACCAGGTAGAGCTCGCAGATCTCGCCGGCCGCCCGCGGGAACTCGAACGTGCCGAGGTCGCGGGCGTCCGAGCGCGATCCGTGTCCCGAGAGCGGGCCAAGCCGTAGGCCGCGCAGGTCCACCACGCCCCAGAACTTGCCCGGCCACTCGGCGCTTGCGACACAGTGGACATCGATGCGGTCGCAGTCGCAGTCGTGGTGGTGATCGTGCTGGTGCTCGGACGGGCGGAACCGCACCACCAGGTTGGTGCTGCCGGTGGCGCCGGGCGCGTCGAAGAACAGCTGCACGCCCTCGACCAGCCGGGTGCGGCGGGTGGGCACGAACGGGAACATCGACTCGCCCAGTCGCAGCGGCAGCCGCCGGGCCCATTCGCGGTCATGGTCGGTGTGCTGCTGCAGCTGATACCAGGCGTCGGGCAGATCCCGGCGCGCGTCGAAGAGCCGCAGCCCGTTGCCGGGCAGCCGGCATCGCGCGTCGGCGGCGGCCGCGTCCCGCAACATGTCGCCGCCCTCGCGGGCGGTGTAGTTGACGTGCATCACCACGTCGGTCAGCGTGGCGAAGTCGAACGCGTTCGTGGTCGGTGGCAGCTCGACCCGCCATCGGCTGACCGCTCCGGCGAACTCGAACGGCAGGTAGCGCTCGTCCCGGAAGCTGAGCTCGAACAGGCCGGCGTCGTTCTGCCCGCTCGAGGTCGCGATCGCCTCGGTCGCCGCGTACGCGCGCACCGCCCGCGGGTCCTCGGGCCGCAGCGCGTACGCGCTGGACTCCGGTGGGCAGCAGCAACAGCGGTCGTCGCAGTCGCAGTCACACGCCGGGCCGCAGCAGGGTGCCGGCGGCTGGCTGAGCCGGGGATCGACCCGCGTGACCGAGCTGAGCAGGGTCAGCCGGCAGTGCACCCCGGTGTAGGGGCCCACGACCGCCGGGATGCTCAGGCTGACCGACTTGATCCGGCGCAGGTACTGGCCCGGGTAGTCGAGGTCGAACATCCACTCGGGAATCTCCACCTCGCAGGCGCCGGTCGTCTGTAACTGCAGGAACGCCAGCGGGGCGTGTAGCCGCAACGAGACGTGCTTGGTCAGCTCGTACTCGCGACAGTTGACGTCCAGGTAGGCCTTCTCCATCTGGCGCAGCGCCACCTGCAGCCGCTCCCCGGCCAGTAGTCCCTCGTGCAGGCTGTCCCAGGCCCGTTCGGGCAGGAACCGCCGGGTGGTGAAGCCGCGCTCGAAGTTGAACGCCCGCTCGGCCACCCGGGCCGAGGCGACGGCCAGCTCATACGCCTGACGGTAGAGCGCACCCGTCTCCTGCTGCAGGAACAGGTAGAGGTCTTCGTTGGTGAACTTGTCCCGTAGGTAGTTCTGCGTCTCGGTGGAGTGCTCGATCTGGCGTTGATGGTTGTTCAGCTCGCGCAGCGCGATATCGCGGCGGCGCTCGGCGGCGAGGATCTGCCGTTCGATCTGCTCGATCTCGATCGAGATCACCTCGACCTGGTGGCGCCACTCGGCCTCACGGCGTTCCCAGCCGCCCTGGGTCAGGCTGACCCCGGCCGAGGTGTTGGCGATGTCGGCCACGGCGTTGAGGATCCGCGCCCCGGTGACGAAGCCCGACGCCAGCTTGACCCCGACCGGAAGCTGGTTCAGCTCGACCGGCGTGCCGGCGATGCCGGCGATGCCGACCCACATGTCGGGCGTGACGCCGATGCCCTGGGCGATCGCCTCGAGCACGTTGCCGGCCGCCCGTGAGGCCATGGAGACCCCGGTCAGCGCCAGGTAGCCGGTCTCGCCGGCGTTGAGGCCGTCCGCGATCAGCTTCTGGTAGTAGCGCAGCCGGGTCTGGGCGCCTTCCTTCGTCTTCTGCAACGCCTGCACCGTCCAGTCGGCCTCGCGCCACTGGTTCTTGCGCACGTCCAGGGCGAGCTCCAGCAGCTGCCGTTCGTGCGAGGCGCGCAGCGCGGCCAGGTGTTCGGCGTCGCCCTTCTCGAACGCACCGATCAGCTCGGCCCCGAGCATGCGCACATCGGCGGCGAGCTCGAGCGCCTTGCCGACCCGGAAGACGAACCGGTACGCGTCGCAGCAGGAGGGGCACTCGCACGCCGCGCAGCCGCAGTCGACGCAGAACCATCCGTCGCGGCGGGGGTCATCACCGACGTAGGGCATGTCGATGATGGGCCGGCCGATGCGGCGCCGCTGTGCGTTGAGGCACCGGTGCACCAAGCCGAGCCGGTCGGCCGTGCGTTCGTAGAGCGACATCAGCCGTGGGTTAAGCGGGGCCGGCCGGGGCTCGAAGTTGGCGACCGTGCTCGGCGTGGT